>DASSTH010000615.1:0-3639 GCA_035708025.1 Nakamurella sp.
CGGGGTGAAGGCGGGCCGGCCGATGGTGCCGGGCTCCGCGGTCAGCTGGCGGGGCTTGGAGTCGTCGCCCTCCGCATCCAGGCTGAGCAGGAAGACCTGCTCGGGCTTGTCCAGCACGAAGCCCTTGCCGTCCGACCGGTACGACATGGTGGTGATGCGCCGTGGCGGCTCCGCCTCCGGCGCTGGCTTGGTCCCGCCAGTCTTGGCCGCGTCCGCGCCCGTCTTGGCCGCGTCCGCGCCCGTCTTGGCCTTGTCCGGTGCGGGATTGGCCGCGCCCGGCTCCGGGCCGTCCGCGGCGGGGGTGCCGTAGCGGCCGGGCTCCGGGACGGCGGCCAGATAGGCGATCGAGCGCCCGTCCGGGGAGAACGTCACCGCCGAGGCGCCCAACGGATGCTCGGCCAGCCGGCGGGGTTCGCCACCGCGGCGCGGCATCGCGTACGGCTGGGCCGGCCCGGATTCGCCGGCGCGCAGGAAGACGAGCGTCTCGCCGTCCGGGGAGAGCACCGGCGCGGAGTCCCGCGGGCCGTGGGTGAAGTCCTCCGGGGGCCGGCCGTCGCGCAGCCGTTGCAACACGCTGCGGTAGGAGTCGGCGTCCAGGTCGGGGGTGGACAGCGCGGCGAACACGTCACCCTCGGGGGCCACCACGGGGCGCCCGTAGGCGCGGAACAGTGCCAGGTCGGTCGGTTTCACAATCGGCCAGGCTATCCGGGGGGTGGCGGCGGCACGCGCGCACCGTCGCGCTGGGCCGCGCGCCGGCCACGCTCGCGAGCCGCGGCGATCGCCCGCCGGCGCTCGGCCTGGGACGCGACCAGGCTGGCCACCACGGTCACCAGCAGGATGCTGCCGACGATCGCCAACGACATCCCCGGGGTGATGTGCGGCGCCCAGCCGATCGGCTCGCCGCCGGCGATGAACGGCAGCGAGTTCTGCGCCATGGCCTCCAGGATCAGCTTGACGCCGATGAACAGCAGGATCAGCGACAGGCCCCTGGACAGGTAGCGCAGCCGGTCCAGCAGCGCGCCCAGCAGGAAGTACAACTCGGACAGGCCGAGCAGCGCGAAGGCGTTGGCGGTGAACACCAGGAACGGCTCCTTGGTGAGCCCGAAGATGGCCGGGATGGAGTCCAGAGCGAAGATCAGGTCGGTGACGCCCAGCGCCAGGATGACGGCCAGCAGCGGCGTGACCATCCGCCTGCCGTCCAGCCGCACCAGGTACCTGTCGCCGACGTAGTCATCGGAGATGGGCAGGAACCGGCGCAGCAGCGAGACGGTCTTGGGCTCCTGGTGCGACTCCTCGCCCCGCTGCCGGGCCAGGTTCACCGCGGTGATCACCAGGAACAGCCCGAACAGGTAGAACACCCAGGAGAACGTGCTGATCAGGGCCGCGCCGATGGCGATCATCCCGCCCCCCAACACCAGCGCGATGCCGATGCCGATCAGCACCACCTTGCCCTGCAACTCGCGCGGCACCCGGAACGCGGCCAGCAGGATGGCGAACACGAACAGGTTGTCCACGCTGAGCGCGTACTCGGTGACGTAGCCGGCGAAGAACTGCCCGGCGTAGTCGCCGCCGGAGAACAGCCACACGCCCAGTCCGAAGATCACCCCGAGCGTGACGTAGCCGGCCACCCAGCGGGCCGCCTCCCCCGCCGTGATGGTGTGGGCCTTGCGGCCGAAGATCAGGCTGGCGGTGAAGATGGCCGCGATGCCGACGACGACGACGGCCCACACCCAGAACGGCACATTCAACGGTTTCCTCCGGCGGACGGTACTGCGTCGACGCCGGAGGTCTCTTCCACCGGAGGGACGACCGCATCGGGTCGGCGCTCCGGCCGGCGACGCCGGGGAACCGGATGGCCGGTCCGCCGTGTTGACGACGTCGCCGCAGACGAGGGAATACTCCCCTCCACGCACCTCCAGTGTTGCATATGCAGGGGTTTCCCCGGGCGCCGCCGAACTCGACGCGCGCCCGCATTCTTCTGACGGTGTCGCCGGCCCCGGGTGGCGCTCCCCGCTCGTCCCGGGCCCGCCGAGTCCGCGGTGGCGTCTGGCACCCTGGTGTGGTGATCGCCGGGCGCCTGCTGCGCACGCGGGCGCGGCGGTGGACCGCTCTCGCGGTCGTCGTGCTGCTGGTGGCCGTGGTCGTGGTGGCGGTGTGGCCGCGCTCGGGCCCGCCGCCGGTGCTCGCCCAGGATGAGCGGATCGCCGTGCCGGGCGGGCCGGGGGTCGCCGGGACGGTCACCCTGGACGCCGGGCTCTACCTGCCCGACTCGGTGCCGGCCCCCGCGGTGATCGTGGCGCACGGCTTCGGCGGCTCGCGGGCCAGCGTGGACGCGGACGCGCAGCGGTTGGCCAGGGCCGGCTTCGTGGTGCTGGCCTACTCCGCCCGCGGTTTCGGCGCCTCCACCGGACAGATCGGGCTGGACTCGCTGGACTACGAGGTGGCCGACGCCCGGGCGCTGGTGGACTGGTTGTCCCGGCGGCCGGAGGTGCGGCAGGACGCGCCGGGCGATCCGCGGGTCGGCGTGACCGGCGGCTCCTACGGCGGGGCGCTGTCCCTGATGCTGGCCGGTACCGACCCGCGCGTGGACGCGGTCGCGGCGGTGGCCACCTGGAACGACCTGACGCAGGCGCTGTTCCCCAACAACGCGGCGGTGACGGGGTCGTCGGGCGAACCGGCGTCCGAACCGGGTTCCGGGGCGGGGTCCGGCGCGGCGACCCCGGCGGACATCCCGGCCAGGCCCGACGGGGTGTTCAAGCGGTCCTGGGCGGCAGCCCTGATGAGCTCGGTGATCTCCGGGTCCGGGTTGCCCTCGCTCGGCGCGGCCGGCTCGTTCGGGAGCGGGAATGGCGGGGCCGGCGCGGGTTCCGGTGACGGAAGTCCCGGCGGCGCACCCGGATCCGATGACGGCAATCCCGGCGGTACACCAGGATCCGATGACGGCAATCCCGGTGGTACACCAGGATCCGATGACGGCAATCCCAGCGGCACACCAGGATCCGATGACGGCAATCCCGGTGGCGCACCTGGGTCTGGCGTCCCGGGCGCCGGTCCGGCCGCGGCGGGGTGCGGGCGGATGATGCTGTCGCTGTGCGCGGCCTACGTGCAGGTGGCGCAGACCGGGCGGCTGACGCCCGCGATGCAGCGCCTGCTGGCCAACTCCAGCCCGGCCAGGGTCGCGGACCGGATCACCGCGCCCACGCTGCTGGTGCAGGGCGAGAACGACACCCTCTTCGGCCTGGACCAGGCGGACGCCAACGCCCGGGCGATCGCCGGCAACGGGACGACGGTCGCGGTGAGCTGGTACGCCGGCGGGCACAACGGCGGCGGGCTGGACACCGCCACCCAGGACCGGGTCACCGGATGGCTGCAGCACTACCTGTCCGGCACCGGCCCGGTGCCGGCGGATGCGTTCCGGTACACCGTCGCCGGACCGCCCACCGACAGCGGCCGGGCCCGCAACCGCACGCTGCAGTTGGACGGCTATCCCGGACTGGGCGAACCGCCGGTGCCGCGCACCGCGGTGCCGCTGTCCGGGCCGGCCCAGACGGTGATCAACCCGCCGGGCGGGCTGCCGGCCGCCATCTCCTCGCTGCCGGGTGTCGGGTCGCTGGGCGCCGGCGCGCTGGGAGCGTTGTC
>DASSTH010000616.1:0-2426 GCA_035708025.1 Nakamurella sp.
GCCGGTGCTCGCGGTGGTCATCGCGCTGGCGATCGGCATCGCCATCGTGCTGGCGCTGGGCGACGATCCGGCCGCGGCCTATCGAGGACTGCTGTTCGGCAGCTTCTCCGACGAGCTCAACTTCTCCGCCATGATCGCCCAGGCGATCCCGCTGGTGCTGATCGCCGCCTCCGTGTACCTGTCGTTCCGCGGCGGCATCTTCAACATCGGCGCCGAGGGCCAGATGTACGCCGGGGCGTTCGTCGGCGGGGTGCTGGGCGCCAAGCTCTCCGGCCTACCAGGGTCGTTGTTGATCATCGTGTGCATGATCACCGGCGCGATCGGCGGCGGCATCGTCGGATACGTCGCGGGCGCGCTGGACGCCTACCTCGGGGTCGACGTGCTCGTCACCACCCTGATGCTGAACTACATCGTGCAGAACATCACCGCCTACCTGTCCGGCGGGCCCATGCGCGACCCGACGGCGGGCCGGCAGGCCACCGAATCCATTGCGCCGCAAGCGCACCTGCCCACCATCATCGGCCAGGGCGGGGCCAACATCGGCATCATCATCGGGTTCGTGGTGCTGTTCGTGGTCGGTTTCGTCTTCCTGCGCACCCGGTGGGGCCTGCAGGCCCGCTTCGTCGGCGACAACCGCCACTTCTCCCGCTATCTCGGGGTGGATGTCCGCGGCAAGATCACCCAGATCGTGGTCTGGTCCGGCGCGATCGCCGGGCTGGCCGGGGTGATCGCCTCGCTGGGCACCCAGTTCCGTTTCGTGCAGGCCTTCTCGCCCGGATACGGCTTCATCGGCATCACCGTCGCGCTGCTCGGCCGGCTCAACCCGATCGGCATCGCCATCGCCGCGCTGTTCTACGGAACCCTGGAGCAGGGCGCCAGCGTGATGCAGTTCGACACCAACGTGCCGCTGTCCCTGGTGAACGTGCTGGAGGGGCTGATCATCATCCTGATGACCGCCACCGCCCTGCAGCTCACCCGCCGACGCCGGACGCGGGCCACCGGGGAGTCGTTGCCCGACAAGGTGACCGCCGGGGCGGAGACGGCGGCCGCGGGGGGTGGCGCGTGATGGGCGACATCTTCACCACTGCGCTGTGGATCGCCACCGTCTGGTCGGCCACCCCGCTGGTGCTGGCCGCGCTCGGCGGCATGTTCACCCAGCAGGCCGACGTATTGAACATCGCCCTGGAAGGCATGATGCTGATCGGGGCGTTCGCCGCCATCTCGGTCGGCGCCGCCACCCAGAGCGTGCTGCTGGCACTGGTCGCCGCGATCGGCGCCGGCCTGGTGTTCGCGCTCATCTTCGGCTTCGTCAGCCTGTGGTTGCGTGCCGACTTCATCGTGGTGGGCATCGGTATCGGGATCCTGGCGCTGGGCCTGACGGTGTTGATGCTGAGCGTGTTCTACGGCAACCAGAGCAACTTCACGCCCAGCGAATTCCCCAGCATCTGGCGGATCCATCTCGGTCCGCTGGCGCACATCCCGGTGATCGGACCGGCTCTGGACGGCCAGACCTTCCTGGTCGCGGTGGCCATCCTGCTGGTGCCGTTCAGCTGGTGGGTGCTGTACCGCACGCCGTACGGGGTGCGGGTGCGTGCGGTCGGGCAGCAGCCGGAGGCGGCGATCGCGGCCGGGCTGAACCCGCGGCGGATCAAGATGACCACCGTGCTGATCTCCGGCGTGCTGTGCGGCCTGGCCGGTGCGCAACTGTCCATGGCGACGCTGAACTCGTTCAACAACAACATGACCGCTGGTGCCGGGTTCATCGCCCTGGCCGCGATCTTCGTGGGCAACGTCAAGCCGCTGTGGACGGCGCTGGCCTGCTTGCTGTTCGGGTTCGTGCAGGCGCTGGGCGGGCAGCTGCAGCAGGTCGCCGGGCTGCCGGCCAACCTGGTTCTGGCGCTGCCCTACGCGGTGACGGTGATCGTGCTGCTGGGCCGGCCGCTGTACCGGGGCGCCGTCCGGCGGCGCCGGGCCCGGCAGATCCGCGCCGAGCGGGCCGCCGCGACGGCGGCGGCGGCGTGATCAGCATTTTCGGATGTCGACCATGATCTGCCCGGCCCGCCCGCCGGCGGGGTGCATCGCGCGCCTGGCGCTGGGAACGGGCCGGCCCAGGAAGGGACGCGCATGACCGCACGCATCATCATCGACTGTGACCCCGGGGTGGACGATGCCCTGGCGATCCTGCTGGCCGCCGGCGTCCCGGAACTGGACGTCGTGGCGCTCACCACCGTGGCCGGCAACCAGACACTGGCCAAGGTGACCGAGAACGCTCGGCGGATCGCAGCCGCGGCCGGGCTGGACCTGCCGATCGCCGCCGGCTGCGACCGCCCGCTGGTGCGCGAGCAGGTGCTGGCCGGCGAGATCCACGGCGACACCGGCCTCGGTGACGTGCGCTGGCCGGACCCGCTGCGGGAGTTGGACCCACG
>DASSTH010000617.1:0-8842 GCA_035708025.1 Nakamurella sp.
GGCCGATCACCTGCGCAGCGAGCCCTCCGCCGTGCAGGATGTGCTGGACGCCGAGGCCTGGTCACGGGCGCGCGCGGACGAGATCATTCACAGCATGGCGGGAGTGGGCTGATGGGCACTGGAGCGCATCGGATGGGTGCCGTGCCGGGCGGGCGGCGATGAGCACCGTCCTGCTGTACATCGCCGGCGTGCTGATCTTCGCCGTCGGGCTGCTGATCTCCATCGCGTGGCACGAGATGGGTCACCTGGCCTTCGCCAAGCTGTTCAACGTCCGGGTCACCCAGTACATGATCGGGTTCGGCAAGACCCTGTGGTCCCGCCAGCGCGGCGAGACCGAGTACGGCATCAAGGCCGTCCCGCTGGGCGGCTACATCCGGATGATCGGCATGGTGCCGCCCGGCAAGGACGGCCGGCGGCGGATCACCTCCACGGCGGCCAGCCCGTTGGGCATCGCCCGGCAGCTCATCGAGCAGTCCCGCTCCGCCGATCGCGCGCAGGTGACCGAGTCCGACGACGGCCGCGAGTTCTACCAGCTGCACCCGTTCAAGCGGATCATCATCATGCTGGCCGGGCCGGCCCAGAACCTGATCTTCGCGGTGATCCTGTTCGGCATCGCGATGGTCGCCATCGGCGTGCCGACGGCCAACACCACGGTGAACTCGGTCAGCGCCTGCATCATCCCGGTGGCCGCCTCCGGCCAGCAGCAGCGCACCGACTGCCTGCCGAGCGACCCGCCGACCCCGGCCGCCCAGGCGGGGCTGCGGCCCGGCGACACCGTCACCGCCGTCGACGGCACCCCGATCACCGACTGGGACCAGTTCCGGGCGATCATCGCCCGCTCCGGCGGGCAGACCATCCAGCTCGCCTACACCCGCGACGGGGCCGCGCACACCGTGTCGGTGCCCATCGTGGCCACCCAGCGCCCGGTGTACGACGACGCCGGGACGCTGATCGACGTGGCCACCATCGGCTTCCTGGGGGTGGGTCCGCAGGAGCCGTACGTGGCGCAGAGCCTGGGTGCGGCCTTCGTGCGCACCGGCCAGTTCATCGGCGCCGCCACGCACGCGGTCTCGCGCATCCCCGAACGCATCCCGGCGGTGTGGAGCGCAATCGTCGACCACTCGCAGAACGACCCGGACCGGCCGATGGGGATCATCGGCGCCGGCCGGATCGGCGGGGAGATCCTGAGCTTCGCGGACTTCACCGTGCAGGACAAGCTGTCCATGGCGCTGACCCTGCTCGCCGGGTTCAACATGAGCCTGTTCCTGATCAACCTGCTGCCGCTGCTGCCGCTGGACGGCGGCCACATCCTGGGGGCGGCGATCGACTGGGTGCGGCGCGGCTGGGCGGCCGTGCGGCGCCGCGCGCGGCCCCGGCCGTTCGACGTCGCTACGCTGATGCCGGTGGCCTATGTGGTCGCCCTGCTGTTCATCGGGCTGTCGCTGTTGACCGCGGTCGCGGACATCGTCAACCCGGTGCAGTTGTTCGGTTAGCCAGCGGTGACGGGCGGCCCGGTCGGACCGGACCGTCGCCCGGGCGGACGATCCCGGCACCGCGCCGGGGGAGACCAGGAGTGATGACACAGGTCGCGGACGGACGGGTCGGCGGAGATCAGGACGCGGTCAGCCTCGGGATGCCCAGCATGCCGGCCGCCCGGCAGGTACCGGTGCTGGCGCCGCGGCGCCCGACCCGCCAGCTTATGGTGGGCAGCGTGGGCGTGGGCAGCGACCATCCGGTGTCCGTGCAGTCCATGTGCACCACCGTCACCGCCGACGTCAACGCGACGTTGCAGCAGATCGCCGAGCTGACCGCCTCCGGCTGCCAGATCGTGCGGGTGGCGGTGCCGTCCACCGACGACGCCGAGGCGCTGCCGGCCATCGCCCGCAAGTCACAGATCCCGGTGATCGCCGACATCCACTTCCAGCCCAAGTACGTGTTCGCCGCCATCGAGGCCGGTTGCGCGGCGGTCCGGGTGAACCCCGGCAACATCCGCAAGTTCGACGACCAGGTCAAGCAGATCGCCCAGGCCGCCAAGGACCACCGCACGCCCATCCGGATCGGGGTGAACGCCGGTTCGCTGGACCCGCGGCTGCTGGCCAAGTACGGCAAGGCCACCCCGGAGGCGCTGGTGGAGTCGGCGCTGTGGGAATGCTCACTGTTCGAGGAGCACGACTTCCGCGACATCAAGATCTCCGTCAAGCACCACGACCCGGTGGTGATGGTGCGGGCCTACGAGCTGCTGGCCGAGCAGTGCGACTACCCCCTGCACCTGGGCGTCACCGAGGCCGGGCCGGCGTTCCAGGGCACCATCAAGTCCGCGGTGGCGTTCGGGGCGCTGCTGAGCAAGGGCATCGGGGACACCATCCGGGTGTCGCTGTCCGCCCCGCCGGTGGAGGAGGTCAAGGTCGGGCTGCAGATCCTGGAGTCGCTGAACCTGCGCGAGCGCGGGCTGGAGATCGTCTCCTGCCCGTCCTGCGGGCGCGCCCAGGTGGACGTCTACCGGCTGGCCAACGAGGTGACCGCCGGGCTGGAGGGCCTGGACGTGCCGCTGCGGGTGGCGGTGATGGGCTGCGTGGTCAACGGGCCCGGCGAGGCCCGGGAGGCCGACCTCGGGGTGGCGTCCGGCAACGGCAAGGGACAGATCTTCGTCAAGGGCGAGGTGATCCGCACGGTGCCGGAGTCCGCGATCGTGGAGACCCTGATCGAAGAGGCGATGCGCATCGCCGAGGGCATGCGGGCCGACGGGGTGACCAGCGGCGAACCCACGGTCAGCCTGGGCTGACGATGGCTGCCCCCGTGCTGCGCGGCCGGCTGCTGCCGGCCGGGGCGCGGCAGGGGGCGCGCCAACTGGGCCGGGGTGCCTCCGGCACGGTGGCCCGGGTGCTGCAGTCCGACCCGGTCGGTGGCTGCCTGGTGGCGGCGCGGTTCGAGCTGGCCGGCATGGACCGGCAGTTGCTGGGCGGCACCTTCTGGGGTGTGGACGGCGGCCGGGCGGCGCTGTGCTTCGCCGGTGCGAACCTGGTCCCGCTGTCCGGTTCCGGAGCGGCCGTGCACCGGCTCGCCGACGCGCTGGGCCCGCGCGGTCGCACCTGCGCCTCGCTGGTCGGCCGCTCCGACCGGACGCTGGAGTTGTGGGACCGGCTGGCGCCGCACTGGGGCCCGGCCCGCGAGGTGCGCGGCGAGCAGCCGCTGCTGGTGTGCCCGGACCCGCCGGCCTGCCCGATGGACGAACGGGTCATGCCGGTCGGCGAGGACCGGTTGGACGACTACTACCCGGCCGCGGTGGCGATGTTCACCGAGGAGGTCGGGGTGGATCCGACGCTCGGCGACGGGGGCCGGGCGTATCGCGCGCGGGTCGCCGGGCTGCTGTCGGCCGGGCGCGCCTACGCCCGGTTCGAGGGCCGCGAGGTGGTGTTCAAGGCCGAGATCGGGGCGCTGTCCTCGCGGGTGGCGCTGATCCAGGGGGTGTGGGTGCACCCCGACCTGCGTGGGCGGGGGCTGGCGGCGCCGGCGACCGCGGCGGTGGTGCTCGCCGCCCAGCGACTGGACCGGCTGCCCAGCCTGTACGTCAACGCGCACAACGACGCGGCGCGCGCCACGTACCGCCGGGTGGGCTTCCGGCGGGCCGGCTCGTTCGCCTCCGTGCTCTTCTAACCCCCGCATCCGCGAGGATCAACTTCCGCCGGCGAGGATCAACTTCACGATTCGTCGCCCGATTTGCCGGAGTAAACGGGAAGTTGATCCTCGCGGAACCGGCCGGCATCAGCCCCGACCGGCGGAACCAATCAGCTCGACAACACCGGCAGCAGCAGCCGGGCGGGCCGGTCGGGGCCCCAGTGCAGGATGCCGGCCCCCTTCGGCGGCCGCTCGTAGCGCGTGGGGAACTGGCCGGTCAGCGGATTGCGGGGGCTCAGCCACCGGCCCGCCACTACCAGGCGCAGCTCGTCACCGGCCCGGAACGCCGTCGCGGACGGCAGCAGCGGCACCTGCACCTCGACCACCTCGCCCGGCGACAACGCCTGACGCCTCGCGAAGGTGTGGGCCGGCTGCTGCGGTGACGAACCCTCCGCGAGCTCCCGCAACGAGGCGCGCAGCCAGCCGGTGGCCACCCGGTCCCGGCCGAACCCGTAGGAGCCCTCGAACGGCACGTACCGGCCGGCCCGCCACTTCTCCACCCCGACGAACAGCGGGACGTCGTCGCACCCGACGGCCTGCACGAACAGCCGCAGCGCCATCGGGCCGACGATCTCGCAATCGGCGTCGACCGTCCAGCGGAACGCGGCGGCCCGCCGGCGCAGCGGGAAGGTCACCGACCCGGCATCCGGCGGCGGGGTGTGGGCCAGCGCGCCGTCCGACCCGAGGAACAGCTCCGTCCAGCGCACGCCCGGCGGCGGCCAACCGGCCTCGTCGCGCACCGAGACCACCTGGTCCCGGCTGTCCCGCACCTCCAGCCGCACCCGCGGTGGCTCGCTCGCGGCCGGCCGGTCGGCCACGAAGCGGTCCAGGAAGCGGCGCTGCTCCATCCGGGCCTCGGCCGAATAGAACTCCGCCCACTTCCCGGCCCGGTGGGTGTACAGGTATCGGTGCTCGGAGGACACCTCGGCGAAGGCGCGGAACGAGCCGCGGGTGTGCAGGCAGTGGTCGGAGAAGCTGCCGCACACCAGCATCGGCACCTGGATGCCGGACAGGTCCGGGGTCACCGACTCCCACCAGGAGTCCCGCAACCGGTGCTCGCGCTGCCGCGCGCGAATGTCGTAGGACAGCCGATCCTGCCGCAGCTGCCGGGTCCAGATCGCCATGAAGCCGTCCTCCCGGATCCCGCCGGGGCGCATCAGGTCCCGGTACGGGTCGGTCAGGCCCTCCCACGGGCAGATCGCGGCCAGCCCGGCCGGGTGTTCGCCGGCCGCCCGGTACTGGCTGATGGCCAGGTAGGACACGCCGAGCATGCCGACCTTGCCGGTGCTCCACGGCTGCGCGGCGGCCCACTCGATCAGGTCCGCGACGTCCCGGCCCTCCTGCGCGCCCATCAGGTCGCCGGTGCCCTCCGAGGTGCCGCAGCCCCGTAGGTCGGCGTTGACCACGGCGTAGCCCTGCCCGGTCCACCACAGCGGGTCCGGCGCCTCCCAGGTGGTCAGTTCGGAGAACCGCACCGGGCTGGGCTGGCGCAGCAGCCGGTACTGCATGGCCACCCGGTAGCCCCGCCGGCGCCGCTGCGGCAACCGGTCCTTGCCGTAGGGATGGGCACACAGGATCACCGGGTGCCGCCCGCCGCCCGGAGGCAGGTACACGTTGACCCGCAGCACGGTGCCGTCGCGGGCGGTGACGGGAAGGTCGGGCCGGATGTCGACCTCGCCGGGCGGTACCTGCTCCACCCGGACGGATGGGCGCAGCGCGCGGCGGATCCGGGTCAAGGCGTACCGGGCCCCGCCCGGCCGGTGCCAGGGACGGTCCAGCGTCGAGGAGCGTTCGTCACGGTGGGCCACGGGGCCCGATTGTGCTCCATTGCTTGCTCCGCTCGCCCGAGGGTCGCGGCGCGTCAGCCCCGGGAGACCCGGACGCCGCCGGGATACTGGCATCCGTGAGGTTCCGCAGTGCCCGTCACACCCCCGGCCGTCCCGGGGTCGCGCGCGCCCTGCTGCTGGCCGTTATCGCGGCGCTGGCGCTGCTGGCCGGTTGCACCCGGCCGGCCGCCGCGCCGGAACCGTCCGCGGACAGCGGTCCCGGTCCGGACTCCACCATCGCCGCGTTCGTCACCGACTGGCAGGCCGGCCGCACCCAGGACGCCTCCGCCATGACGACCGAGCCGGCCGCCGCCGCCCAGCTCATGCGCACCGTCGCCACCGACCTCAAGGCCACCAAGCTGGTGATCGACTCCGGTCCGGTGACCCGCGCGTCCGCCACCGAGGCCCACGTCACCGCCACCGTCACCTGGTCGTTGCCGGTGGCCGGCACCTGGAGCTATCAGGTGCCGTGGACGTGGCAACGCACCGGTTCGGATCAGCAGTGGCGGCTGCAGTTCTCGCCCGCCGTGGTCCATCCCGATCTCGGCCCGCAGCAGACCCTGGTGGTGCGCTCGACCCCCACCACCTCGGGCTCCATCGTGGACCGCAACGACGTCCAGTTGATCGCGCCGGTGCGGGTGTACTCGGTGGTCGTGCTGGTGAACAAGGTGACGAGCCTGAGCGCCACCGCCAGCCAGATCGCCGCCCAGGTCAAGCGGTTCGACAAGACCGTCACGCCCGTCGCCATCCAGGCCGGGGTGCAGCAGGCCCGCAAGGACGGCCACGACAGCTACACCGTGATCAACCTGCGCGACGCCGACTTCGAAACGGTGCAGGCGGCGCTGGCCAAGATCCAGGGTGTCAGCCTGCCCTCGCAGATCCGCGACCTGCCCCCGACGGCGAACTTCGCCCGGGTGCTGCTGGAACAGGCCACACCGGTCGCGCAGAAGCTCACCGAGGGCAAGCCGGGCTGGCGGATCGCCAGCGTCGACACCGCCGGCGACGAGTTGGAGACCCTGGCCGAGCAGCCACCGGTGCCCGGGCCGAAGGTCACCCTGACCCTGGACATCCAGACCCAGGAGGCGGCCGAGAAGGCCCTGCGGAACATCCCGGAACCGGCCGTCTTGGTGGCGATCCAGCCGTCCACCGGCGAGATCCTGGCGGTCGCGCAGAACGCGCCGGCCAACGCCCAGGGGCCCATCGCGTTGACCGGACGGTATCCGCCCGGCTCCATCTTCAAGATCGTCACCGGTACGGCGGCGATCGACCACAAGCTGATCACTCCGCAGACCGAGGTGCAGTGCCCGGGGGAGTGGACGGTGGATTCCCGGACCATCCACAACGAGGGATTCGACCTGGGCACGGTGACGGCGACCACGGCGTTCGCGCATTCCTGCAACACCACTTTCGCCAAGCTCGCCTCCCAGCTGCCGGACGACGCGTTGCCCAAGACCGCCAAGCAGTACGGCATCGGGCTGGACTTCGACATCAAGGGGATCATCACGCTGACCGGGGCGATCAAGGACGCCGGTTCGGTGCTGGACCGCGCCGAGAACGGGTTCGGGCAGGGCACCGACCTGGTCACGCCGTTCTCCGCGGCGCTGATGGCGGCCACCGCGGCGACCGGCACCATGCCGACGCCGCTGCTGATCCGCGGCACCAAGACCGCGGTCGACCAGCCCATCCCGACCCGATCGCCGGCCGCCCGCTCGGCCATCCGCACCTTTATGCGGGCGGTGGTCACCGACGGCACGGCCAAGCAGTTGCAGGGCGACGGCGAGGTGTACGCCAAGACCGGCACCGCCGAGTTCAACGACGCCAAGGGCGACATCCATGCGCACGCCTGGACCGTCGGGTTCCGCGGCGACCTGGCCTTCGCGGCACTGATCGTGGGCGGCGAGACCTCCAAGCGCACCAACGCGATGCTGGACACCTTCCTCAAGGCCGTGCCGTCCAAGTAGCGCGCCGGCGGTGTAGGAAGTCACATCGTTGCTCGCCGCGGGAAGCCGCACATCGTTGGTCGCCGCGCGAAGTCATGCATGTGGGTCGCCGCGGGACGTCATGCATGGTTGGTCGCGGTAGGAATTCGCACCTCGTTGGCCGGTGCCGCCGCATTTCCGCTGGTGGGCGTCGAAGCGCCCGCAACGAGGTGCGAATTCCTCCCGCTGCTCCTATCGAACCCGAGCCACCGGCCCCGGCGGGCCCACCCGGCACCGGTCGTAGGCTCGGTGCCGCGGCCGTCAGCCGGTGACCGTGTCGAGTCCGTCCGGGCCCATCATCCAGATGGCCAGATCGACCTCGTTGCCCTCTGGATCGGCCAGCGTCCACCAGTGCGGAGCCCGCGCGTCGCTCACCACGCGGCCGCCCGCCGCCAGCGCCGCATCGATGCGGGTGCGCACCTGGTCGTGCGGCAGATAGAGGTCGATGTGGATGCGATTGCGCTGGGGGCGGGGCTCGGCCATCTGCTGGAACCAGCACGACGGGCCCCGACGCAGCGGGTCGAACAGGTCCTCGTCACCGACCTCCTGGTATCCCAGCACCGCTCGCCAGAACGGCCGGACGGTCTGCGGTGAGGCGGCGTCGACGGCGATCTGCACGTGCTGCACCAGCTCCGGAGCGGGCTGCGCGCCGGTTTCCCGGGCGGTGATGGAGATCAGCCGGGCGAGTTCCGCGTCGCGACGGCTCAGTCCGCCCATCGTGCCGGTGAACAGCCGGACGGTGACGGTGTCCGGACGCAGGTCGACGTCGGGCGGGTGAGCCGCAACACCGTCGAGTGCCCCGATGCGCTGCAGCAGCGCGAGCCCGGCCGCGAACGACGCGGTGCGGAAGCAGGCGCACGCCCAGCCGCCGCCCCAGATGGTCCGCCAGTCCTCGACACCCGCGGACTCCAAGAATTGGCGCGGGCTGATCGCCTCGTCGTCGGTCATGGTCTGTCACGGTAGATCGGGTTCGGGAAGGATTGCTTCCCGGTGATGCCGAGCAGGCGGGCAAGCAGACCTAGTGGACACCGGCCCCGGCGGGCCCACCCGGCACCGGTCGTAGGCTCGCAGGTATGCCCGTGAACACCGCCCGCCGCGCGCCGCTGACTCCCGGCACCCCGACGCCGATGCGCACCGCCCCGGCGTCCATTCCGCGGCCGGAGTACGTGGGCAAGCCCGGCCCGGCGCGCTACACCGGCTCGTACGTGCAGTCCGCGGAGACCATCGAGAAGATCCGGGCGGCCGGCCGGTTGGCGGCCCGGGCGATGGCCGAGGCGGCCAAGGCCATCGAGCCGGGGGTCACCACCGACGCCCTGGACGCGATCGTGCACGGCTACCTGTGCGACCACGGCGCCTACCCGT
>DASSTH010000618.1:0-4287 GCA_035708025.1 Nakamurella sp.
AGAGCAGGGGCTCGTTCTGTCGCCGTTCGGGATCGTCGACGGGGTTCCATTTCTTCCCTCCGGTGTGAGGTGGGACCCCACCCCGCAAAAAGGGTCAAGGCGGCCGCCCCGCCCGGGATGCTGCAACGGCATGCGGGGCGGGGCGGCCTTGCGCTTGTCCGGCGCACCATGGATTCCGGCCGGGCCGCGCCGCCGAATAGCCAACCCCGCCTGCCTGCGCCGGGTCCATCGGCCGGTCGGGTGAATCTGCGGTGAGGGTGGCCGCCCGTCGGCGCCGACTTGGCATTGGGCCGGCGGGGCAGCCTGACGCGGCCTGCGCATGGGGGCATGAATGGGCCGGGCCGGCATCAGCCAACCGCGGCGGACCGTCCGGGGTAGGCGTGAGGAAAGCCACCGGTGGGTACCGGTGGGATTGTGACATCGGATTCCTCTTCGGCACATCCGGAGCGGGCGAATGACCACGCCGGACGGCCGCCGCTGGACCCTGGAAACGGTCATATCCCTGCAGCTTCCAGCCAACCGGCAGCGCCGGATAGTGGCGATGTGGCACCGCAGGTTGCGGCGCGACGAGTGAAGCGGACGCGGACTGGCGGGATTTGGATCGGTGTAATAGTCGCGGCCATCGTTTTGGTGCTTCTGTTGATTTTCATCCTTCAGAACACTGCCAACGTGACGATTCATTTCTTCGGCTTCGCCGGTGTCCTGCCGATCGCCGTGGCCCTCCTGCTGGCGGCCGTATGTGGTGTGCTGCTGGTGGCGATTCCGGGCACGGTGCGGATCTTGCAGCTCCGAAAGGCGGTTAGGAACCCGACACAGGGCGGTGCTCCTACCCGCTGAGGGTGTGCTCATGTGGCCTACCGAGGCGGCTCGGTCCGGCATGCCCGGGGGCACCAGCCGAAACACCGACCCATTCTTCGGCGGGGGCGGTGGATCCGGGCGAGCATCGATCTAGAGGGGGTCTGGGCGAATAGGCGGCAGGCGCTGTCGCGCGGGTCACCCCACGACCGCCCAAAATCGACCAGCCGGGATCAGAGAACTGACGCCGGAGAACTGGTCGGCCGGTGGGTCCCCCGGTGCCGCACGGGGGTTGGGCACCGGGGGCCGGCAGCGGGTCCGTACCCCCCGCGCCGGGCATGTTGGCGCGGTTTACAGACTCGCTAACTGTGCGTACCCGGACGGCCGGAATCGGTAACTGTATGTGGCGCCGAATCCTGGGGCACTGGCAGGCGAACTGTCACTCGTCGATACCGCGGAACTCGCCTGTTGCTGTCAGTTCGTCGGCGATGTCCCTGAGTTTGCGGTTCCCTCGCTGCGAGGCTGCCACCAGGAGTTCGAACGCCTGAACGTCGGTGATCTTGTAGCGCTCCATCAGGATGCCTTTGGCCTGACCGATGAGATCGCGGGACTGCAGTGCGACCCGCATATTGGTGATGGTCCTCATCGAGGACATGGCGATCGCCGCGTGTGCGGCGAGCATCTGGCCGACATTCTCGGCATCCCGATCGAACACGCCCGGTGCGCCGCCGTACACGTTCAGCGCACCCATGCTGTCCTGGTCTGCGAACAGTTGGAAGGACAGGATGGATAGCACACCGTTGGCGACGGCGATCGGTGCGAACGTCGGCCATCGCTGGTCGGAGCGCAGGTCGTCGGCCCGGATGGTGATCTCCGTCCGGGCGGTGTCCACGCACGGCCCTTCGGCGGTGTCCCGTTCGGCCTCGCCGACCCGCGCCGCGAGGTCACCGCTGTGCACCGGCGACTCGATCCGTCCATGTTCGAGCACGGTGATGGATGCACCGATGGCTCCCTCGAGCTCGATCACCGCGGCGTCGACGATCCGCTGCATCACGCCCTGACTGTCGACCTCGGCCCGTAGCTCACGGGCGAAGCCACGCATATCGTTGGCGGCTGGTGGGCGAGCTGTCCCGCCGGTGCTGTTGCTCTCGTCGGGTCGATCGGCCTGCGACTCGGTCATGTTCTACGACTGTAGAGCCGACACCTTGCGTTGCGCCCGCGGATCCCTCAGTGGGAACTGGCGGGCCGAGTCGTTGCCCGTTGTGCGGCCCCGGCCGTGCAGCGGTCGCCGTCCGCGTTCCGCGCCGCGGTGCCACCGCCGTCGCGCTGCGCCATCGCCGACGTGCGCGGCCGCCGGACCGGTCGTCGATCAGACCGGGATCATCAGGCCCGCTCCGCGCATCCGCCACCAGATCGTCACCGGCACCAGATCGTCCACCCGGACGGTGAACACGTCACCGTCGGAGCCGACGGTGAATTTCACTGGGGCGAACGGCCGGAAGCCGGCGGGCAGGGAGACCGGGACCGCACAGTAAGAGCCCGGCACGGCGGTGATCGCGAAGCTGCCGTCCCGGCCGGTGGTCCCGGTGGAGATCTTCTCGGTGCAGGTGGCGTCCCGGATCGAGAAGGTCAGGTCGGGGATGGGCAGCGAGCCGGTCAATGCCGTCAGCCGGCCGTGCTGGGCCACCGGGGCCGGCGCGCGATAGGCCACCTGCTGCTGCTGCGCCGGCGAATCGTCGGACTTCGCCTCGGGTTGCTGCGCGGGCTCCGGGTCCGAGCGGGCCGGCTGGCTGGGCGGCTCTGCGGCCTGCGTGCTCGGCGCGGCGTGCGTGCTGGGCGCCGGCTTGGGTGCGGCCTTGGTGGTGGGGGCCGGCTTGGGTGCGGCGCTGGTGGTCGGCGCCGGTTTGGGCGCGGCGCTGGTGGTGGGAGCCGGCTTGGGGGCCGCCTTGGTGGTGGGTGCCGGCTCCGACGCGCCGTCCACCTTGTCGGTGAACTCCATGGTGTTGTATGCGCCGTGGCTGCCGGACACCGTGCCCATGCCGATGTAGTGGTAGGCGCTGCCGAGGATGTTGGCCCGGTGGCCCGGCGAGTTCATGTAGGCGTTGAACACCGCGGACGCCGATGCGGAGGTGGGGAACGAGGCGACGTTCTCCGCCCAGGCGGTCCGGTTGGACGCGCCGTACTGGGTGACCATGGTCCAGGCGTCCGGGTTGTGTTCCAGCTGGTAACCCGTGTCGCCGTTGGCCATCTTCGTCGACCACCACACCGACAGTTGGGTCAGCCCGCCGGCCTCGGTCAGGGGGGACAGCCCCGCGCTGCGCCGGGCGCTGTTGACCAGCGACACCATCTCCGCATCGAAGGATGCCATCCGGCCGGCCGCGGCCAGCGGCGCGACGGCCTGCGGAGCCGGTGCGGCCGCCGGGCGCGGCATGGTCGGGGCCTGCACCTCCGGGGCCGCCAGGGCGTGCGGCGCCACCAGCACGGCCGCCGTCGTCAAGGCTGCGGTGAACCCGGCGACCAGACGGACCCGGTATCGGTGACGGGCATCCGGGCCGCCGCGCGAGCCGTGGGATGCGCCTCCGCCGAGGGCCGGCGGACGTGCAAGCCTCATGAGTGAACCCCCTGTGCCAGTGCCTGCCGCCGGCTCTCCCCCCGGCGGCGCCGCCCCCACGGCGCTACTTACTGTAATGAGCGGTTGGCACTGTGTGACATCACCTGATGGGGTCGTTCCTGATCATCGCTCTATGCCGATACCCCTGGGACTTCTGTGACAACTGAGAACATTGAGACTGTTGTGAATACAGAGCGCAATGCACCGCCACGTCTGGGGCGACCAACGGCGCCTGGGACAACACCATCAGGGGGTCACATCACTGATCGTGCTCGATATCTGCAGAATCGCTACTCTCAGTGATTATTCGGGTTTGTCCACTTTCGCCCGTACGAAGGTTTGATTGCCCGACCGCCGTGGCTGGGCGGGCCAGGGCGGCCAGCACCGCGAGGCACAGCAGCACGTACCCGTCCCGGGCCACCTGCGCCAGTACCTGCAGCGGCAGGGCGGGCCGGAGGTCGGCCAGATCCTGGCCGAGCCGGTGCACCCGAGCGACCAGCAGCAGCCAGACCGACGCCGCCCATACCCGCGCTCCGGCGCGGTGGCCGTCGGACAACAGCAGGCCGGCCGCCGGTATCAGCCACACCAGATAGTGCGGCCAGCTGACCGGCGAAACCAGCACCGCAACCAGCCCCGCGGCGCACGCGCCGGCCAGCTCGCCGCGCCGTGACCAGGCCCGCCGGGACGCCCACATCCCTGCCGCACCGACAACCACCGCGGCGACCAACCACACCGGGTGCACCCACTGCTCGGGCAGCCCGAGCCGCAACACCGCCCCCTGCAACGACTGGTTGCCGATGCCGGCGTTGTTGCCCAAGCCGACCCGGCTGTCCAGATGCCAGAGCAGGTCGAAGAAGAACGTCCGGGAGTCCGCAGGGGAC
>DASSTH010000619.1:0-3116 GCA_035708025.1 Nakamurella sp.
GTGATCGGTTGCGGCGGGGTGGGCGCGGCGGCCATCGCCGGGTCCCGGCTGGCCGGCGCCGGCACCATCATCGCCGTCGACCTGGACGACCGGAAGCTCGCCACCGCAACCGAACTCGGCGCCACGCACACCGTCAACGGCGGCACTTCCGACGTGGTGCAGGCGGTGCAGGAGGCCACCGGCGGGGTCGGCGCCGACGTGGTGATCGACGCGGTCGGCCGGCCGGAGACCTGGAAGCAGGCGTTCTACGCCCGCGACTTGGCCGGCACGGTGGTGCTGGTCGGGGTACCGACACCGGACATGCGGATCCCGGACATCCCGCTGCTGGACGTGTTCGGCCGGGGCGGCGCGCTGAAGTCCTCCTGGTACGGAGACTGCTTGCCGTCCAGGGACTTTCCCATGCTGATCGACCTGTACCTGCAGGGCCGGCTGCCGCTGGACGCGTTCGTGTCCGAGACCATCGGGATCGGTGACGTGGAGGCGGCGTTCGACAAGATGGCGGCCGGGGACGTGCTGCGCAGCGTCGTGGTATTGGACGAGACAGTGCTGGACGACACGGCGACCCTCGACCCGGCGGGCGCGTCATGACCGCCCGGATCGACCACGGCACCTCCGCCGGCACGTTCTCGTTGGACGGTCAGACCTTCGACGTGGACAACAACATCTGGGTGGTCGGTGACGACGACGAGTGCATCGTGATCGACGCCCCGCACCGGGTGGACGACGTGCTGGACGTGGTGGGCGACCGGAGGGTGACGGCGATCGTGTGCACGCACGCCCACGACGACCACGTGCGCATCGCCCCGGAACTGGGGCACCGCACGGGGGCGTCGGTGTTGCTGCACCCGGCCGACCTCCCGGTGTGGCGGCTGACGCATCCCGATGTCGACCCGGACGGCGAACTGGCCGACGGGCAGGTGATCTCGGTGGCGGGCACCGACCTGCGGGTGCTGCACACGCCGGGGCACTCCCCCGGCGCGGTCTGCCTTTACGCGCCGGAACTCGGCGTGGTGTTCACCGGGGACACGCTGTTCTCCGGCGGGCCGGGAGCCACGGGGCGCAGCTTCTCCGACCACGACACGATCCTCGCCTCGATCCGGGACAGGCTGCTCAACCTGCCGCCGGACACCGTGGTGCACACCGGACACGGCGCATCCACCACCATCGGAGCGGAGGCGGGGAACTTCGCCTGACCCGCTGCCGCGTGCGACAACGCAGGTAGCGCGATGTCGTCGCGACACGCCGGCACATTCGGGCCGCCACCGGCAACTTCGCGCTACCTCGGGGTGGCGTTCGGGGCTCAGCCGGCCAGGAAGGTGAGCAGGTCGGTGCGGGTCAGCACCCCGACCGGCTTGCCGTCGTCGACCACCATCACGGCGTCCGCGTCGTGCAGCGCGGCCCGCGCGGTGGACACGTCCTCGCCCGATCCCACCAGCGGGAACGGCGGCGCCATGTGCGCCTTCACGGTGTCCGCCGGGGACGCCTTGCCGGCGAACATGGCGTCCAGCAGATCGCGGTCCGTCACCGATCCCACCACCTCGCCGGCCATCACCGGCGGCTCGGCGGACACCACCGGAATCTGCGACACCCCGTACTCGTGCATGATCGCCACCGCGTCCCGCAGCGTCTCGTTCGGGTGGGTGTGCACCAGCGCCGGCAGGTCACCGCTCTTGCGCCGCAACACCTCCCCGACCGTGGTGCTGGCGCTGTGCGTGACGAACCCGTAGGACGACATCCACGGGTCGGAGAAGATCTTGGACAGGTAGCCGCGGCCACCGTCCGGCAGCAGCACCACCACCACGTCGTCGGGCCCCAGCTCGGAGGCCAGCCGCAGCGCGGCCACCACTGCCATGCCGCAGGATCCGCCGACCAGCAGGCCCTCCTCGCGGGCCAGCCGCCTGGTCATCTCGAAGGAGTCGGCGTCCGACACGGCGATGATCCGGTCGGCGACGTCCTTGTCGTAGGCGGTGGGCCAGAAGTCCTCGCCGACGCCCTCCACCAGGTAGGGCCGGCCGGTGCCGCCGGAGTACACCGACCCCTCCGGGTCCGCGCCAACCACCTGCACCCGGCCGTCGGAGACCTCCTTGAGGTAGCGGCCGGTGCCGGAGATGGTGCCGCCGGTTCCCACCCCGGCCACGAAATGCGTGACGCGGCCCTCGGTGTCGGCCCAGATCTCCGGACCGGTGGACTCGTAGTGGCTCGCCGGGTTGTTGGGATTGGAGTACTGGTCGGGCTTCCAGGCGCCCTCGATCTCCCGCACCAGCCGGTCGGAGACGGAGTAGTAGGAGTCCGGGTCCTCCGGGGCGACCGCGGTGGGGCACACCACGACCTCGGCACCGTAGGCGCGCAGCACGTTGCGCTTGTCCTCGCTGACCTTGTCCGGGCACACGAACACGCAGCGGTATCCGCGTTGCTGGGCGACCAGCGCCAGGCCGACGCCGGTGTTGCCGCTGGTGGGCTCGACGATGGTGCCGCCCGGCCGCAGCGCCCCGGACTGTTCCGCCGCGGTGATCATCTTCAGCGCGATGCGGTCTTTCACCGACCCACCGGGGTTGAGGTACTCGACCTTGGCCAGCACTAGCGGCTGCAGGCCCGCTGCGACGGAGTTGAGCCGCACCAGCGGTGTGTTGCCGACCAGGTCGACGACGGACGGGGCGTAGCGCACTTCGCTGCTCTCCTGTCGGTGGCCGGCGCCGTGCGCCGGGGTGTTCCGGAACGTGCTGCCAGCCTATGCGGGGTGGCCGGCCGGGCCGCGGGTCGTGCCAGAATCGGCAGCGCCTCGCAGCAGCTGAGGTGTGTACGCACGCAGTGGTGGTGACGCGATGACGGTCTCGCATCCGACGGGGTTGATGGATACCCCGGGGGGCCTGGGCGTCACGGCACGAACCGGCCGCACCGGGTTGGGCGCGGCGGCGCTGCTCGCCGGGCTGATCGGGGTGTCCGGCGTCGCCTGGGCGGGTCTGATGCGGCAGGCGCGGGTGGCCGGCGAGCTCATCGAGGCCGCGGCGATGGCCGCGGGCGCTAGCAACGGCACGCTGCCCGAGGGCGCGGAGTTCGCCTGGCAGGCCGTCCCGCCCAGCGGTGACGGGGTCTACCTGCCGGACGGCCGCGGGCCG
>DASSTH010000620.1:0-3385 GCA_035708025.1 Nakamurella sp.
TCCCGCGGTGCGCCGCTTCCTGCTGGAGCGGCAGCGCACGCTGGCCCGCTCCGGGCGGATGGTGGTCGAGGGCCGGGACATCGGGACGGTCATCGTTCCGGATGCGGCGCTGAAGGTGTACCTGACCGCGGACGCCGCGGAACGCGCCCGGCGGCGGTTCCGGCAGACCGTCGGGGTCGGCCCGCACGACTCGGCTGCCGAGGACGCCCTCGCCGCGGTGGCGCGCGATCTGCACCGGCGGGACAGCTCGGACTCCACCCGGCAGCACGCCCCGCTGCAGGCCGCCGACGATGCCGTGGTGATCGACTCCTCCGCGTTGGGCGTGGAGGAGACGGTCGCGGCGGTGATGGAACTGGCTGCTGCGCGGGGGATCTCGTGAGCGAGGCCGGAGTGAGCCAGCCGCGTCGCAACGGAGTTGCAGCGGCGGCGAACGTAGCGCCGAGCGAACCATGGGGACCGAGCGAGCCCGGAGTGAGCCAGCCGGCCGGCGACGCCATCGATGTGCCGAACGGCCGGGGCGACGGGTCGGCGACACCCCGCGATGAGTCGCTGCCCGTCCGGTGGCGCCGGCTGGGCGGTGACGGCGATCCGGTGCCGCAGGCCTGCACGCCACGCAACGTCGACCGCGGTCGGCGAACCGGAATCTTCCTGTCGCACCTGTTCTTCCGGCTGGACATCCGTGGGGCGCAGCGCATCCCGCCGACGGGTCCGCTGGTCGTGGTCGCCAATCACTCGGCGTTCGTCGACGGGCCGGTGCTGTTCGGCAACCTGCCGCGGCGCATCTCGTTCCTGGTCAAGGCGGAGGTGGTGCGCGGCCCGGTGGGCTGGTTGCTGCGCACCGTCGGCCAGTACGCGATCAACCGCGCCGCCCCGGAACGTCAGGTGCTGATGGCGGCGTTGGCGCAGTTGAAGGCCGGTGGGGCGATCGGCATCTTCCCCGAGGGTGCACGTGGAGCCGGTGACGTGGCCACTGTGTTCAACGGCGCCGGGTGGCTGGCGGTCCGGGTCGGAGCTACCGTGGTGCCGGTGGCGATCCGCGGCACCGCCCGGCCGGCCGGGCGGCGGCTGCCGCGGCCTCATCCGTGGGTGCACATTCGGGTGGGGGAGTCGTTCGACATCCCGGCGGGCACCGGCCGCACCGCGATCACCTCGGCCACCGGGCTGATCCGCGACCGGCTGGCCGCCCTCGTTGCCCAGCTCGACGGCGACATCGCCCGCGGCGCAGCGGTTCCCCGACGACACTGGAAGCTGGCGGGTGACCGATGAGCGTGGACGACACCGGAGCGGTGCCCGACGGAACCTGGTCGGACGAGAGCGAGTTCACCGGCTGGGAGGACGCCGAATCCGTTGCCGAGGAACAGCAGCCGGGAGCGCCGTCGCCGGTGGTGGCGGTCGTCGGCCGGCCGAACGTCGGGAAGTCCAGCCTGGTGAACCGAATCCTGGGCCGACGGGAGGCGGTGGTGCAGGACATCCCGGGCGTCACCCGCGACCGGGTGGCCTACGACGGGCTGTGGCGCGGCCGCACCTTCACCGTGGTGGACACCGGAGGGTGGGAGCCCGACGCCCGAGGACTCGCCGCTTCCGTTGCGGCGCAGGCGGATCGGGCGATGAAGACGGCGGACGTGGTGGTGCTGGTGGTGGACACCTCGGTGGGCGCCACCGCCACCGACGAGGCGATGGCCCGGGTGCTGCGGCGATCGCCGGTGCCGGTGATCCTGGCCGCCAACAAGGTGGACGACGAGCGCATGCTGGCGGAGACGGCGTCGCTGTGGTCCCTGGGGTTGGGCGAGCCGTATCCCGTCTCGGCGCTGCACGGGCGAGGCTCCGGCGACCTGCTGGATGCCGTGGTGGACGCCATCCCGGACGCCCCGCGGGAGAGCTTCACGGCGGTGGCCGGCCCGAGAAGGGTTGCGCTGCTGGGTAAGCCCAACGTGGGCAAGTCGTCGTTGCTGAACAAGCTCACCGGGGAGTCGCGGTCGGTGGTGCACCACGAGGCCGGCACGACCGTCGACCCGGTCGACTCCCTGGTGGAGTTGGACGGTGAGGTGTGGCGGTTCGTGGACACCGCCGGCCTGCGCCGCAAGGTGAGTACCGCCTCCGGCACCGAGTTTTACGCCTCGCTGCGGACGCATGCGGCGCTGGAGGCCGCTGAGGTGGCGATCGCGCTGATCGACACCGCCGAGCCGATGACCGAACAGGACCAGCGGGTGATCTCGATGGTCATCGAGTCCGGCCGGGCCCTGGTGATCGCCATGAACAAGGCGGACCTGGTGGACGCCGACCGGCGGGCGCAGAGCGAGAAGGAACTCGACCGCGACCTGGCCCGGGTGACCTGGGCGCAGCGCATCAACATCTCGGCCACCACCGGGCGGGGGGTGCACCGGCTGGCTCCGGCGCTGCGCACCGCGCTGGCGTCCTGGGACAAGCGCATCCCCACCGGGCGGCTGAACTCCTGGTTGTCGGAACTGATCGCGGCCACCCCGCCGCCGGTGCGTGGCGGTCGGCAGCCGCGGGTGCTGTTCGCCACCCAGGCAGCCAACCGGCCGCCCACCTTCGTGCTGTTCACCACTGGATTCCTGGAGGCCGGATACCGGCGGTTCATCGAGCGCCGGCTGCGCGAGGACTTCGACTTCACCGGCTCGCCGGTGCGGATCAACGTGCGGGTCCGGGAGAAGCGCTCCGCCAAGCGGTGACGGCCTGCCGGTCCGTCACCCAGCATGGGCGAGGTCCCTGGCCGCGGCGACGATCTCGTCCTCGTTGACCAGCACCAGATTCGCCGCCGGCCCGAGCGGCACGAACGAGTCGGCGCCTGCGACCCGGGAGATCGGCCCGCGGAAGCCGTGCTCGACCAGCGCGGTGACGACTCCCTCGCCGACGCCGCCGCAGTGCCTGGTCTCGTCCACCACCAGCACCCGCCCGCTGGCCTCCGCCTCCCGCAACATGTCCTGCACCGGCAGCGGCGCCAACCAGCGCAAGTCCACGACCCGGCAGGACACGCCGTCGTCGGCCAGCCGGCGGGCGGCCCGCAGCGACAGCAGCAGCCCATTGCCGAAGGTGAGGATGGTCAGGTCGGATCCGTCGCCGTAGGTGCGGGCGCTGCCCACCGGCACGTGCTCCGCGGGGGCCGGATACGGTGCCAGCCAACCGGAGTCGCCCTCGACGTGCAGGTCCTTGGTGTGGTACAGCGCGATCGGCTCGATGACGGCGCAGACCGTGCCGTCCACCGCGGCGGTGGCCAGGCAGGTACGCAGCATCGCGGCGGCGTCGTCCCCGCGGGCGGGGGAGGCGATCACCAGACCGGGGATGTCGCGCAGCACGGCGATCGAGTTGTCGTTGTGGAAGTGACCGCCGAAACCTTTCTGGTAGCCGAGCGACGCGATCCGCA
>DASSTH010000621.1:0-7978 GCA_035708025.1 Nakamurella sp.
AACCCCCACCCCGACCGCCCCCTCGATGCCGGCGCACACCTCGTCGGCGCCGACCCCGATCACCGGGGCGCCCAGGGCCAGCGCACGCCGGGCGGTGTCCACCACGTCCGGCAGCACCGGGCCGACGGCGCCGTAGGCGACCACCGCCACGCCGGGTCCGGCGACCGTCAGCGGTCCGTGCAGGAAGTCCGCGCTGGAGTACCCGTCGTGCACCCGGCGGCTGGTCTCCTTGGACTTCAAAGCGCCCTCCAACGCGGCCGCGTAGGTCAGCCCGCGGGCCAGGTGCACCGCCGAGCTGCGCGGCGCCAGCACCTGTACGGCCTGCTCGACCCCGGATTCGTCGTCCAGGGCGGCGCTCACCGTGTCGGCCAGCACGTCCCAGGCCTGCTCGCCGCCGGTGTGCGCGGAGATGCCCTCGCCGGTCGCCTCGGCGAGCAGGGTCACCAGCGCCAGTTGCCCGGTCACCGTCTTGGTGGCGGGCACCGCCAGCTCCGGGGAGGTTCCGACGGCGAGCGTCACGGCGGCGGCCCTGGCCAGCGGCGAGTCCGCGTCGTTGGTGACGGCGACCACGGCCGCGCCGCGCCGGCCGAGTTGCTCCGCGACGTCGACGATCTCCGGGGTGCGACCGGATTGGGACAGCGCCACCACCATCCAGTCGGCCACCTCCGGCACCGCGTGGTAGCGGGTGATGATGCTGGGCGCGACCAGGCTCACCGGAAGCCCGGTCGCCAGCTCCAACAGGTACCGCGCGTGCACCGCGACGTTGTCGCTGGATCCGCGGGCGATCAGGCAGATCCCGCGCAGCCGCTGCGGCAGCGACGCCCGGATCAGCCCGTGCAGTCGCGGCCGATCCGCGGCGATCCGGCCCAGAACCTCGGGCTGCTCGGCCATCTCGGACAGCACCTGTGATCCGGCCATGCCAGCCTCCTTGTTCACATCTGCTCGGAACTCATGATAAACGAGCAGAACCGCTCACGTTCGAGGTGCGGCAGGTCATCCGTCGTCGAACCCCAGCTTCCGCAGTTGCTTCGGGTCGCGCTGCCAGTCCTTGGCGACGGTGACGTGCAGGTCGAGGTAGACCCTGCTGCCCAGCAGCTGCTCGATCCCGGCCCGCGCCCGCCGGCCCACCTGCTGCAGCCGGGATCCGCGGCGGCCGAGGACGATGCCCTTTTGCGAGTCCCGCTCGACGTAGATGGTGACGTAGACGTCCATCAGGTCGTCCCGGCCGGGTCGCGGACCCATCTCGGTGACCACGGCGGCCAACGAGTGCGGCAGCTCGTCGCGCACGCCGTCCAGGGCCGCCTCCCGGACCAGCTCGGCGATGCGGACCGGCATCGGCTCGTCGGTCAGTTCGCCGTCCGGATACAGCGCCGGGCCGGCGGGCAGCCGGGCGATCATCAGGTCGGCCAGCAGCTCCACCTGCTCGCCGGCGGTCGCCGACACCGGCACCAGATCGGCGAACTCCCGCAGCTCGGACAGTGCCACCAGCTGCTGGGCGATCCGTTCCCTGGGCACCAGGTCGGTCTTGGTGACGATGCCGATCACCGGGGTGCCGTCCACCCGGTCGGCCAGTTCGGCGGCGATGCGGCGGTCACCGGGCCCGATGTCCTGGTTGGCCGGCACGCACATGCCGACCACGTCCACGTCCGACCACACGGCACGGACCAGGTCGTCCAGCCGCTCCCCCAGCAGCGTGCGCGGCCGGTGCAGGCCCGGGGTGTCCACGATCACCAGCTGTGCATCGGGCCTGGTCAGGATGCCGCGGATCGCCCGCCGGGTGGTCTGCGGCTTGTCCGAGGTGATGGCGATCTTGCTGCCCACCATGGCGTTCAGCAGGGTGGACTTGCCCACGTTCGGCCGGCCGACGAAGCAGCCGAAACCGCTGCGGTGCACCGGTTCCGCTCCGGCCTGCGAATCGGTCACGCCGTGTGCTGCCGGTCCGCGGCGCCGGCTCGCTGCCGTTCGGCGTTGGGCGTCCGCTGCCGGTCGCCGTTGGGCGTCCGCTGCCGCCAGCGGCGGTCGGTGAGCTGCGCGTCCGGCTCCGGCTCGCCGGCCGACCTGGCATCGCGCCCGGCCGCGTCGTCCCCGTCACCGCCGGTGGCCCCGTTGCGGGCGGACTCGCCGGTCTCGTCACCGGACTCGTCGGTGGGTTCGGTCCTGGTGACCAGCAGCGACATCACCCGCTGCCGGCCGCGTCGGTCGGTGCCGCCCTCGGCGGTCAGGTGCAGGCCGTTGATGTCCGCCTCGGAGCCCGGCAACGCGACGCGCCCCAGCAGCTGGGCCAGCAACCCGCCGACCGTTTCCACGTCCTCGGCCGGCAGCTCGACGTCGAACACCTCACCCAGGTCCTCCACCGGGAGCCGGGCGGACACCCGCACCGAACCGTCCGCCAGGTGCTCGATGGGGGCCGGGGTGTCCGGGTCGTACTCGTCGGTGATCTCGCCGACGATCTCTTCGACGATGTCCTCCATCGTCACCAGGCCGGCGGTCCCGCCGTACTCGTCCACCACGATCGCCACGTGGGTGCGGTCCCGCTGCATCTCCCGCAGCAACTGGTCCACGTTCTTGGACTCCGGCACGAACACCGCCGGCCGCATCAGTTCGGTGACCTGCGGGCCGCGGTCGTCGCCATCCAGCGACAGCAGCCGGGCGATCAGATCCTTGACGTACACCACGCCCAGCACGTCGTCGACGTCCTCGCCGATCACCGGGATGCGGGAGAATCCGGACCGGTCGGCCAGGTGCACCGCCTGGCGGAGCGTCTTGCTGCCCTCGATCCACACCACTTCGGTGCGCGGCACCATCACCTCGCGCACGATGGTGTCGCCCAGGTCGAACACCGACTGCAGCATCTCCCGCTCGGACTCGTGCACCACGCCCCGGTCGCCGGCCAGTTCGACCATCTCGCGCAGCTCGACGTCGGAGGAGAACGGGCCCTCCGGGAAGCCCCGGCCGGGGGTGATGGCGTTGCCGATCAGGATCAGCAGGTTGGCCACCGGAGCCAGTACCCGGCCGAGGGCGCGGGTCGGCCCGGCGGCCGCCAGCCCGACCGCGTACGGGTGCTGCCGGCCCAGCGTGCGGGGCAGCACGCCGATCACCACGTAGCTGAGCAGCAGCATGACCACCACCACGATCAGCGCCACCCAGAAGGCGAAACCCCAGGTGCTGAAGGCGACCGCGGCCACCGTCACGGTGGCGGTCAGCTCGGCGGCCAACCGCACCAGCAGCAGCAAGTTGATGTAGCGCGAGCGGTCCTCGGTGATGGCCAGTAACGAGGCGGCCCCCCGGCGGCCCTCCCGGTGCATCTCCTCCACCCGGGCGGAGGAGACGGTGCTGATGGCCGCATCGGCCGCCGCGACCAGGCCGGCGATCGGGATCAGCGCGGCGGCCAGTACCAGCAGCAGGGCGTCAGCGGTGTCCACGACCGACGATCACTCCGCCCGTTCTCGCGGCGCCGGGTCGGCATCCGGATCGCCCGCCTCGGCGGCTCCGGCGTCGTCGTCCAGGTCAGGATGATCCGCCGGGTGCGCCGAGCCGTCCCGGCGGGCCGGGCCGGTGGGATCGGCCGGGTTCGTGCCGGGTCCGGCCGGGTGGTCGGCGCCGATCCCGCCCGCAGACCCGTCGCCCGCGTCAGCCGCACGTCGACGGTCCGGGCTCGCCTGGCCGTCGGCCAGCCCCACGGTGTCCAACACCCGGGAATCCACCGCGCGGACCCGATCCTGCTGGGCGGCACGGATCCGTTCGTCCCGCCAGGCGTCCAGCAACTCGTTCTGCAGCCGGAACATCTCGCGCTCGGTGCCCGGCTCCGCGTGGTCGTATCCGAGCAGGTGCAGCACGCCGTGCACGGTGAGCAGGTGCAGTTCGTCGTCCAGCGAGTGGCCAGCCGACACCGCCTGCTCGGCGGCCACTTCCGGGCAGAGCACCACATCGCCCAGCAGGGCCGGCCCGGGGCCGCCCTCGTCCGGCCGGCGAGCGGTGTCCAGCTCGTCCATCGGGAAGCTCATCACGTCGGTGGGCCCCGGCTCGTCCATCCACTTGACGTGCAGTTCGGTCATCGCCGGGACGTCCATCAGCAGCACGGACAGCTCGGCGAGCGGGTTGATGCCCAGCCGGTCCAGGACGTAGCGCGCCACCGAGACCAACGCGGGTTCATCGACGCCGACCCCCGACTCGTTGGCGACCTCGATACTCACCCTCGGCCGCCCTGCTCCCGCGGATGTTCGGTGCGCCGGCCGAACGTGCCCGGGGCCCGCCCGCCCGCATGCTCGGTGCCGTGCCGTGCACCGTTCCGGCCCGGCCGCCCACCCGCCGCCGGGTGCTCGTCGTCGTCCTGGCGCGCGGCGTCCCAGCGCTCGTAGGCATCCACGATGTCGCCGACCAGCCGGTGCCGGACCACGTCGGCGGAGGTCAACCGGGAGAAGTGCACGTCGTCGATGTCGGTGAGGATCTCGGACACGATCCGCAGGCCGGACCGCTGGCCGCCGGGCAGGTCCACCTGGGTGACGTCGCCGGTGACGACGATCTTGGAGCCGAATCCGAGTCGGGTAAGGAACATCTTCATCTGCTCGGGCGTGGTGTTCTGCGCCTCGTCCAGGATGATGAACGCGTCGTTGAGCGTGTTGTGCGTGACCAGGAAGTCGTCCGTCACGTATAGCGAGTCCTCGGCCGCGACCTGGATGCACACTGTGTCCATCACGCCGACCGGCTCGATGGAGTCGATGAAGCGCATCGGCCGCCCACCGCCGGACGCGTCGTATCGGGCCTTCTTGCGTTCCAGCCGGAACGGCTGCACTCCGGCGGGTAGCCGGATGTCGAGGACATGGGCATTGTGGGCACTGTGGGCACTGCGGCGGTAGCCGACGCTGCGGCTCCTGGCTCGGCCCGGGTGCCGCCCGGCCGCAGCGCGGGTGCGGGTGTATGCGACGCCACCGAGTGACCGCACCAGATATATGACGTCCTCACGCAGCCGTGGCGACGTGGTCGTGTACTGCACGCGGCAGGAGCGACCAAGTCGAGTGACGGGTCCTCCGTCGGCGTCCAGCAGGCCCTGCAGCAAAGCCAACCGGACCTCGGCCGAGTTGTTGAGGTACAGGCTGGGGACGAACTTCGTCTCCGACCGGCCGTGCGCCAGACCGAGATCCCGCACGATCTCAGTCACCGGGTTGGCAATCCGCAGCCCACCTCGCCCGCCATTGCGGTGACGAAGAACGTAGTCGTACCGGCTCTTATACGTCACCTCGATGTCGTGTTCGTTCAGACCGCGCTGCAGCGCGACCGCCAGTTCGGGCTCGCTGGTAGCGAACGCGGGCGTTGTGGAGGTTGTAACGCGGCCGTCGCCGAGCAGCAGCCCGAGGGCGTAGGGATCCATCGGCACCGGTTGCTCGACCATGCGCGCCGCGTCCATGACGGGAAGCTCGTAGCGATGCGTGTAGCCGGCGCGGAGCTTGCCCACCATCTCGCTGGTCTGCAGCACGCGGTGATTGCCACGCCTCTTGTCCGAGGCGCTGCGGACCTGCCACAGATGCTCTCCGCATGCCAGTGTCGACGCACCATCCTGGGTGGTCACCCGGAATACCTCGCGCGGCCCCTGGGGATACACCCCGAGCACCGGTGTGGGCCGACCGTCGGACCCGATGACCAGGTCGCCCACGCGAAGCGAGCCGATCGACCGGAAACCATCGGGCGTCAGTACCCCTGCGCTGTGAGGCTGCGCCCGGCCACGCATGTAGGCCAGCGGCGCGACCTCGATGGTGCCGGCGGCCATCAGGCGCGGGATGGACTCCGGGTCGAGCATGTCGTGCAGTGCGTCGTACAGCGGCCGCAGGTACGGGTCGATCTTGTCGCTCAGCGTGCCGGGCAGGAAGCCCAGCCGCTCGCCCGCTTCCACGGCGGGACGGGTCAGGATGATCCGGTTGACCTGCTTGGCCTGCAGCGCCTGCACGGCCTTGGCCATGGCCAGGTAGGTCTTGCCGGTGCCGGCCGGGCCGATGCCGAACACGACGGTGTTGGCGTCGATGGCGTCCACGTAGCGCTTCTGGTTCACCGACTTGGGCCGGATGGTGCGGCCACGCCGCGAGATGATGTTGAGCCCGAGCACCTCGGAGGGGGCGCCGCCACCGGGCTGCGGGTCGGCCAGGATGCCGATGGTGCGGCGCACGGCGTCCGGTGTGATGACGGAGCCGGCCTCCTGTAGGGCCAGCAGTTCCCGCACCACCCGTTCGGCGAAGGCGATGTCGGCGGCACTGCCCCGCAACGTGATGCGGTTGCCGCGGACGTGGATGTCGGCGGCCAGCGCCTCCTCCAGCTTGCGGAGCACGGCATCGCGGGAGCCGAGCAGGCCGAGCATCGCCCGGTCGTCCGCCACGATGATCGTGGACTCCGCCTGGGTGGTCGTCATGTCCGCCGCGGGGGTGTCCGTGCCGGAACGGTGGGTCGCGGCACGCGCGGCGGGCTGCTGGGCAGGGCCGTCACCGGTGTCGAGCGGATCGGTATGGGTCTGGTCGGGGCGCCGCGCCTCGGCCGCGCTGGTATCCGGCACCTGGTGTGCTGCCCGCTTCCTGCCCAGCTATGGGCGTCGCCATCGCGGCGGACTGCTTCCGCGCGATCGTCGTCACCGATTCTACCGGCCGACCCGCACAACGGCGTCCGATATGTGCGGCCCGCGGAACGCTCAGCCGGGCGGCCAACTGAACGGCCGGCCGCCGAGCAGGTGCAAGTGGGTGTGGAACACGCTCTGGCCCGCGCCCGCCCCGGTGTTGAACACCATCCGGTAGCCATCGGCGTCCGCACCCTCCGACCCGGCGATCCGGGCGGCGGTCGCCACCAGTTCGCCGATCAGCGCCGGGTCGGCCGCGGCGGTGGCGCCGGCGTTCGGCTGGTGCTCGACCGGGATCACCAGCACGTGCGTCGGCGCCTTCGGGTCGATGTCCCGGAAGGCGACCACGCGGTCGGTGCGATCGACGATGGTTGCCGGAATGTCGCCGGCGACGATCTTGCAGAACAGGCAGTCCGGGTCGACGTGTCCCATGACGTCACACCGTACCGGCGCCGTATCCGCCCGGTCCGACCGACAGCAGGGCGCTCAGCTGCTCCCGGCAGACCTCCCAGGCGTGGTGCGCCGGGTCGATCAGCTCGTAGTGGCCGACGCCGGGCAGGGTGATCAACTCCGCGGGGTCGCCGGCGGTTCGGGCGGCCTGGACGTACCGCTCGGACTGGGACAGTGGCACCTCGTCGTCGGCGTCGCCGTGCACGCACACCACGCGGGCGCCGTCACCGACGTGGGCCAGCGGCGAGGCGTGCTGGTAGCGCTGCGGCACCGATCCGGCCGAGCCCTCCATCAGGTCGATCACCGCCACATCGCCCAGTCGCTCGTCACTGGCGCCCACCAGGTCCAGCACGCCGGCCTGGGACACCACGCCGCGCAGCGGCAGGTGGTCGTCACCGGGAGTGGTGCGGCCGGGGGTCGCTTCCCGCAACGCGCCGCGGTGCGCCAGCCAACCCACCAGGTGACCGCCGGCCGAGTGCCCCACCGCGGCCACCCGGGACAGGTCCAGCCGGCCGCGGGCCAGGTACTGCCCGGCGGCCGGCAGGTTGTCCACCGCGTTGGCCACGTCCATCAGCGTCTGCGGCCATCCCCCGCTGCCCCCGTCACCGACCCTGCGGTACTCCACCGCCACGCCCGCGAAGCCGTGCTTGGCCAGGTCGTCCGCGAGCGGATCTGCCAGCTCGATGTCGTAGCGCTGGCGCCAGAACCCGCCGTGCACCACCACCACGACGGGCAGGTCGGAGTCGTATCGCGGCAGGTGCAACCGGGCGAACTGGCTGGGGTCGGAGCCATAGCGCATGGTCCGCACGATGGTGTCCGGTGCCATGGGCCGATCCTCGCACCGTCGCACGCCGGCTGCGGTGCGAGGTGCCCCGTGTCGACTGCACCGTCACGCTCGCCCAGGGCCGTCCCAGCGAGCGTCACGGTTCACTC
>DASSTH010000622.1:0-11784 GCA_035708025.1 Nakamurella sp.
CCCGGTGACGACGATGCAGGCCAACGCGATGCCGACGCGGACCACGATCGCCCGGAGCGGGCCACGTTCCCGCTCGGGGAGCGCGATCCTCGGTGCCAATGCGGAGGCCACAACGCCGCACCCTACGACGAGATCGTCACCGACCGGCCAGGGACACCCCGGCGGCGGTCAGCTGGTGCCATCTCCCGGCTCCCGATTGGCCAGGTAAGCCTCGAACTGCGCACCCAGCTCGTCCGCGGTGGGCAGCGGCGCGGACTGTGCCAGCAGGCTCTGGCCGGTGGCCGAGACGAAGGCGTCGTACTGCCGCTCCAGGGCCTGCACCACCTCGGCGACCTCGCCGTGCTCGGCGATCTGCTCGGCGAGCTGGGCCTGTACGCCGGCGGCCGCCTCGTCCAGCCCGGAGGTGGGCAACAGTAGGCCGCTGGCGTCCGCGGCGGCCTGGATCAGGGTGCGGGCGGTCTCCGGGTATTCGGTGCGGGCCAGGTAGTGCGGCACGTGCGCGGCGAACCCCAGCGCCGCGCGGCCGGCCTCGCCGAACCGGTACTCCAGCAGGCCGGTGGCGTGGCCGGGCACCTGGACGGTGCCGATCCAGTTCGTCGCGTCCGGGATCAACCCCGGGTCGGTGGCGTGCGCCGACATGCCCGTCGGCCTGGTGTGCGGGACCCCCATGGGAATGGCCATCAGCGAGATGGTCAGCCGGACGCCCAGCAAATCGACCACCTGGCCCACCGCCGCGACGAACTTCTCCCAGCTCAGGTCCGGCTCCGGTCCGGAGAACAGCAGGAACGGCACCCCCGCCTCGTCGCGCATGCGGTGGATCACCAGCTCCGGAGTCCCGTATTCGGTGAACGAATTGGACGAGAAGGTCAGCGTCGGCCGGCGCGAGCGGTAGTCCACCAGGGCGTCGGCGTCGAAGGTGACCGCTGGGTTGTGCGGCAGCGCGCGCAGCAACTCGCGCACGGCGAGCGCCACCCCGGATCCGGCGTCCACGTAGCCGTCCAGCGCCACCAGCATCACCGGCTGGCCGCCGGCCAGCTCCTCCGCGGCATCGGCGTGCACCCGGTACAGCTCCGCCGGGTCACCGCGAAACCGGGGCCCCGTTGCGCCTGTTGCGTCCATGCGATCAGTCTTCCATCCGCGCCGGCCGGCCGGGTCAGCCGAAGACCACGGTGCGCAGGCCGTCGCGCAGCACCCGGTCCTGCAGGTGCGCCAGCAGGCCGCGGGCCAGCACCGCCCGCTCGATGTCCCGGCCGCGCCGCACCATGTCCTCCGGCGAATCGGTGTGATCCACCGGGATGACGTCCTGCACGATGATGGGCCCGGCGTCCAGCTCGGCGGTGACGTAATGGCAGGTGGCGCCGATCAGCTTGACGCCGCGCGCGTACGCCTGGTGGTACGGGCGGGCGCCGCGGAAGGACGGCAGGAAGCCGTGGTGGATGTTGATCAGCCGCCCGTCCCAGGCCGCACACAGCTCCGCCGGAACCACCTGCATGAACCGGGCCAGCACGATCGCGTCCGGCCGCTGGGCGTCCACCACGGCGGCGATCCGGCCGAACGCGGCCCGCTTGCCGGCCTCGTCACCGGGCACCGGGATGTGCTGGAACGGCAGCCCGAACATCTCCGCGACCGGGGCCAGGGTCTCGTGGTTGCCCACCACCAGCCGGATGTCGGCCGCCATCTCACCGGCGTGCCAGCGGGACAGCAGGTCGTACAGGCAATGTCCCTGCCGGGACACCATCAGGACCACCCGCTTGCGCTCCGCGGTGTCGGTCACCCGGAGGTGGTCGGCGGACAGCTCCCGGCCGATCGCCGCGAACCGCCGGCGCAGTTCGGTGACGTCGAAGTCCAGTGAGTCGGCGCGCACCTCCTGCCGGGTGAAGAACCGCCCGGACTCCGGGTCCGAGTGGTACGCGGCCTCGGTGATCCAGCCGCCGATGCCCGCCAGGAAGCCCGAGATCCGCGCGACGATGCCCGTGGTGTCCGGGCAGGACAGGGTCAGCACATAGCGGCGGGGGTCCGAACTCACCCGTGGATCGTGTCACGGGCGCGGGGCCCGGCCCGCTCGGGGCGGGCGGGGAAGCCTGCCGGGGGGCTAGCTGGCTCGGGGCAGGCCGGGGACGCCTGCGAAGGCCTGGCAGGCTCGGGGCGGGCCGGGACGCCTGCCTGCCCCGGAAGGGCGGCAGCGGCGGTGCCGGCCGGCGTCAGCTCCCGAGGTGCGTGCGGGTGTAGTCGCCCTCCATCTGCAACAGCTCGCCGATCTGGTCGGCGATGGTCTGCTCGATCTTGGCCCCGAACATCGGAATCGGCACCGCGGCGTTGCCCTGCACGGTGAGCGTGCAGCCGCCGTCGGCCGGCGCCAGCGTCATGGTGCCCTTCAGCGAGGCCGGCGCGCCCTTCACGGTGACCGAGAAGTCCGCGACATACCCGCCGTCGTCCGGCCGCCAGTTCTCCGTGCGCTCGGTCACCGGGTTCCCGGCCATCAGGGTGGCCACCATGGGGGGCAGGACGCTCGCCGGGATCGCCTGGCGGGTCGTCACCGTCGCGCCGTCGTCCGACTTGTCCAGCGCCACGATCTCCGGGTCGACCCCGCCGCAGTCGGCCAGCCGTCCCTCCAGGAAGGTGCGGTCGGTGAACAGCTCGTACACCTTCGCGGGCGGCGCGGGGAACTCCTGCACGACGGACATCGGTGTGGGCACGGGCGGGCTCCCTGTGGGGCAGAGGGGTCGCTGACGCTGGCGACCCTACCCTGTTGAGGTGTCCACCACCGCCGAGCCGCAGCACCCGCCCGCCGCAGCGCCGGGCGGCGGGTTCCGGCTGTCCGACCTGACCACCATCGGCCTGGGCGGACCGGCCCCCGCGGTGCACACCGCCACCACCGCGGACCAGGTTGCCGCGCTGGTGGGCGACGGCGACGCCGGCGGCGGTGTGCTGGTGTTGGGCGGGGGCTCCAACCTGGTGGTCGCCGACGCGGGCGTCGCGGTGCCGGTGGTGCGCGTCGGGATCCGGGGGCTGGACGTCCGGCCGGACCCGGCGTCGGACGGCCGGGAGGCCACGGTGACGATCGGCGCCGGGGAGGACTGGGATCCGGTGGTGGCCGCCCTGGTGGAGGAGGGCTGGACCGGGGTCGAGTCGCTGTCCGGCATCCCGGGCTCCGCCGGCGCGACGCCGGTGCAGAACGTGGGCGCCTACGGCACCGAGATCTCCGACGTGTTGGTCGACGTGCAGGTGTACGACCGGCGGTCGGCCGCGCTGCGCACACTGTCGGCCGCTGCGCTGCGGCTGGGCTATCGCAACTCGGCGTTGCGGGGCACCGACGCTGCCGTGGTCACCGCCATCCGGTTGCGGCTGCGGCGGGATCCGCGCCCGGTCCGGTACGCCGAACTGGCCAGGGCGCTGGGTGTGGCGGTGGGAGATCCGGCGCCGGCCGCGGACGTCCGGCAGGCGGTGCTGGACCTGCGCCGGGCCAAGGGGATGGTGCTGGACCCGCAGGATCCGGACACCCGCAGCGTCGGCTCGTTCTTCACCAACCCGGTGCTGTCCGACGACGAGTTGGCGATGACCGAGGCGGCGGTGACGAGCCGGTTCGGGGCCGACGTGCCGTTCCCGCGCTACCCGGCCGTGGGCGGCACCAAGCTGTCCGCCGCCTGGCTGATCGAGCGGGCCGGCTTCGGCAGGGGCTTCCCGCTGGGCGAGGACCCGGCCGCGCGGATCGCCGTCTCCGGCAAGCACACCCTGGCGTTGACCAACCGGGGCGGCGGCACCACCGCGGAGCTCGTCACGCTGGCGCGGCGGATTCGGGATGGCGTGCGGGACGCGTTCGGTGTCACCCTGCGGCCGGAGCCGGTGCTGGTGGGCGTGACGCTGGACGACAACCCCGGCTAAACAGCCGGGCACCTACCATGGGTCGGGCGCTCATGGTGCCATTCCTGCGCGCGAATGGGTGACCGGCCGTCCCGCGCGCCGGCCGCCCGCAGGTCGATCGGAAACGGAGTTGTGTGGTGCGTACCCCCCTGCCCGCCCCTGCGGGCCGCTGGGCCCGGCTGCTCGGGCTGCTCCTGGTGGCGGGCCTGACGGCGCTCACGGCGTGCTCGTCCGGCGGCACCGTCATCGTCACCGTCACCACCACGCCCGGCGCCGGGTCTCCGGTCACCGCGCCCACGCTGTCCGCCGGTTCCAGCGCCGGGTCCGGCACGGGCGATTCCAGCCCGACCGGCCAGCCATCGTCGGCGTCGACCGGCAGCCCCTCGCCGTCCAAGGCGACCGTACGGGTGTCCGCCAGCCCGGCCTTCGGCAGCAAGAACATCGGCCCGGACGACCCCATCACCGTCACGGTGTTCTCGGCCGAACTGCAGAACATGACCATGACCGGCGACGACGGGTCGACCATTGAGGGCACCATCGCCAAGGACAAGCACACCTGGACCAAGGCGGAGCGGCTGAAGTACAACGTGACCTACACCATCGCCGGCACCGCCAAGGCCGCCGACGGCTCGCAGCACAAGATCAGCGGCAAGCTGACCACGGTCAACCCGAAGTCCACGGTGCGCGCCTCGTTCCAGCGGCCCATCGCCAACGGCGACACGGTCGGCATCGCGACCCCGATCATCATCACCTTCTCCGGCCCCATCCAGGACAAGGCGGCCGCCGAGAAGACCTTCAAGGTGACCACCGACAAGGGCGAGATCAAGGGCTCCTGGGGCTGGCTGCAGGACGAGGACTTCCAGGGCAGCGGCGTCAAGCAGTCCTCGGTGCACTTCCGGCCGGCGCAGTACTGGCCGGGCAACACCAAGGTGCACGTGGAGGCCGACCTGTACGGGGTGAACTACGGCAACGGCTGGGGCCGCGAGGACATCACCGCGGACTTCACCATCGGCCGCGCGCTGGTGGTCAAGGCGGACGTGAACAGCCACCGGCTGGTGGTCGTGGTGGACGACAAGATCGTGAAGAACTACCCGGTGTCCTACGGCAAGGAGTCGGTGCCGGGCCGGAACACCGTCTCCGGCATCCACGTGGTGACCGAGAAGTATCCGACCTTCAAGATGTGCAACCCGCAGTACGACTACTGCAACGTCGAGGAGCACTGGGCGGTGCGGATCAACAACAACGGCGAGTTCATCCACGCCAACCCGCAGGTCACGGCGTATCTGGGCAAGGCGAACGTGTCGCACGGCTGCGTGAACATGAGCATGAAGGACGCCGAGGAGTTCTACAACATGGTGCTCTACGGCGACCCGGTGGAGGTCACCAACACCGGGGTGGACATGACGCCGGCCGACTGGATCTACGACTGGATCTACACCCCGGAGGAGTGGAAGAACTTCTCCGCCCTGTGACGGCGCCCCCCGCGCTCGCATGGATCAACTTCCGGCGCATGGATGATCTTGCTCGATCTGTGACGGGTGAGCACGGTGGGACCAACTTCGTCCATGCGGCAGCACGCGCCATCCCGGCGGGGCGTCGCGCGCCGGGCTGCGTACCGTTGAGGGGTGAGCCAGCCCGCCCTGCGGCACGCTGACCGGCCGATCCGCCGGATCGCGGTGCTCAGCGTGCACACCTCCCCGCTGGAGCAGCCCGGCAGCGGGGACGCCGGCGGGATGAACGTCTACATCGACCAGACCTCCCGCCGGCTGGCCCGCCGCGGCATCGCGGTGGAGGTGTTCACCAGGGCGACCGCGTCCGAGCAGCCGCCCTGCGTCGAGGTGCAGCCGGGATACACCGTCCGGCACGTCTTGGCCGGTCCGTACGACGGCCTGGCCAAGAACGACCTGCCCGGCCAGCTGTGCTCGTTCGCGGCCGGGGTGCTGCGGGCCGCGACACCGGGCGCCGGCGGATCGACTGCCGGCACCCGGTACGACGTGGTGCACTCCCACTACTGGCTGTCCGGCCAGGTCGGGTACCTGGTGCGGGACCGGTGGGGCATCCCGCAGGTGCACTCCGCCCACACCCTGGCCAAGGTCAAGAACGCGGCGCTGGCGGCGGGTGAGGCCCCGGAGCCGACCGGCCGGATGATCGGCGAGCAGCAGGTGGTCGCCGAGGCGGACCTGCTGCTGGCCGGCACGGATGTGGAAGCGGACCAACTGGTGTCGCTGTACGGCGCCGATCCCGCGCGGGTGAGTGTGGTGCATCCCGGGGTGGACGTCGAGGTGTTCGCTCCGGCGGACCGGGCGGGCGACCGGGCGGCGTGCGGATTCGACGCGGACGAGGTGGTGATCGCCTTCGCCGGGCGGATCCAGCCGCACAAGGGGCCGGCCGTGGTGGTGAACGCGGTGGCCGCGTTGCGGCGCCAGCACCCCGCCCGGCGGTTCCGCGCGGTGATCGTCGGCGACTCCTCGGGGCAGGGGCATCACGAGCCGGCCCGGTTGCGGGCGCTGGCAGCGGGTCTGGGCGTAGGCGACATCGTGCAGATGGTGCCGGCGATGCCGCCGGCCGGACTGGCCCGGGTGCTGCGGGCGGCGGACGTGGTGGCCGTGCCCAGCCGCAGCGAGTCCTTCGGCCTGGTGGCCCTGGAGGCGCAGGCCTGCGGGACGCCGGTGGTGGCGTCCGCGGTGGGCGGGCTGCCGGTCGCGGTGCGGGACGGGGTGACGGGGCTGCTGGTGCCCGGGCGGCGCACCACCGACTGGGCGGCCGCGCTGGCCGCGGTGGCGCTGGATCCGCCGCGCCGGGCCGGGATGGCCGCGGCGGCCCGCTCGCACGCCGTCCGGTTCTCCTGGGAGGTGACGGTGGACGCCCTGCTGGCCGCCTACCGGCGGGCCGGGTCGGTGCGGGACACCGCTGTGGGGCTCGGGGCATGAGCGCCTCCGGTGGCATGCGGGCCGGTAGTGGCGGTGACGGGGATGCCGGGGACACCGCGGAACTGATAGCGGCGGCGCTGGGCGAGCTGGGCGTTCCGGTGGTCCGGGAGGGGGACGACGCGTTCCTGGTCACGCTGCCCGGGGAGCGCCGTCACCGCACCCTGGTGTGGCTGATCGTGGGGGCGCACGAGCTGCTGGTCGAGTCGTTCGTGTGCCGGGCCCCGGACGAGAACCACGCAGAGGTGTACCGGTTCCTGTTGCAGCGCAACGCGAAGCTGCGAACGGTCGGCTACGCCCTGGACGCCGTCGGCGACATCCACTTGGTGGGCCGGCTGGCCCGGGAGTCGCTCACCGCTGCCGAGTTGAACACCCTGCTCGGGGTCGTGCTGGCCGCCTCGGACGAGGACTTCAACGCCATTCTGGAGCGCGGCTTCACCTCGGCGATCCGCCGCGAGTGGGCCTGGCGCACCTCCAGGGGCGAGTCGGTGCAGAACCTGCAGGCGTTCCGGCACCTGATCGAGGGGTAGCCCGCCGGTCGCCGCGATCGAGGGCTCGCCCGCCGGTCACCGCGTTCGAGGGCCCACCGGTCGCCGCGATCGAGGGGTCGCCCGCCGGTCACCGCGCGGTCTGCGGGTCGGCCCGCAGGAAGCCGGTCAGCGCCGCGGCCACCTGGTCGGGCGCCTCTTCGGCCATGTGGTGCCCGGACTCGATGCGGACCCCGCGCACGTCGTCGGCCCAGCCGCGCCAGATGGCGGTCGGGTCGCCGTACAGCGCCTCGATGTCGTCCCGGGTCGACCAGCCCACCAGCACCGGGCAGCCGATCCGCCGCCCGGCCTCCCGGTCGCGCTGCTCGTCGGCACGGTCCACCGTCAGCCCGGCCCGGTAGTCCTCCAGCATCGCGCGCACCACGCCGGGATCCGTCACCGCCGCCGTCCATTCGTCATAGTTGGCCTGCCCCATGGCCTGCGGGTCGGCGCCGTACCAGGTCACCGGGTCGGCGGTGATGGCCCGCTCCGGCTTGTCCGGCTGGGCGTAGAAGAACCAGTGCCACCAGCGGGCGGCGAACTCCGCGCCGGCCCGGGCGAGGTGCTCGCTGATCGGAATGCAGTCCAGCACCGCCAGTCTCGTCACCGCCGGCGGATGATCGAGGGTGAGCCGGAGCGCGACGTAGCTGCCACGGTCGTGCCCCGCCACGGCGTAGCGGGAATGGCCGAGATACCGCATGAGGGCAGCCAGGTCGGCGGCCATGGCCCGCTTGGACGCTTGCCGGTGGTCCGGCGCCGGCGCCGGCCCGCGAGACCGGCCGTAGCCGCGCAGGTCCGGGACCACCACGCCGAATCCCTGCCGCACCAACTGCGGAGCGACCCGGTGCCAGGTCGCCGAGGTGCGCGGGTGCCCGTGCAGCAGCAGTACCGGGGGCCCGTGGCCGCCGCACCGGACGAACAGCCGGGCGTCGCCGACGTCGACGGTCTGGGTGGTGAAGCCCTCGAACATGATCGACGGCATTCCCCGCCGGGGCGCGTCCCACGCTCGTGGGATGTATCGGAAAATTCTGGTGTCGTCGTCGTATCAGACTCGCGGCTCCAGCACCCGACCGGCGCCGGCCAACCGGCCCTGCGGCAGACTGGGGCCATGACCTCGACACTGATCCTGCTGCGCCACGGTGAGAGCACCTGGAACTCGCTGAACCTGTTTACCGGCTGGGTGGATGTCCCGCTGTCCGAGAAGGGCACGACGGAGGCGCTGCGGGCGGGCGAGTTGCTCGGCGGGGCGGGGTTGTTCCCGGACGTGGTGCACACCTCGCTGCTGCGCCGGGCGATCTCCACGGCGAACCTGGCGCTGGACGGCATCGACCGGCACTGGATCCCGGTGCGCCGATCGTGGCGGCTCAACGAACGGCACTACGGCGATCTGCAGGGCAAGGACAAGAAGCAAACGCTGCAGGCCTATGGCGAGGAGCAGTTCATGCTGTGGCGCCGATCCTACGACGTGCCCCCGCCGCCGATCTCCGACGACAACGAGTTCTCCCAGGCCGGCGACCCCCGCTACGACCCCGCGGAGTTGCCGAAGACCGAATGCCTGGCCGACGTGGTGGCCCGCCTGGAGCCGTACTTGCGTGGGCCCATCGCCGACGATCTGACCGCCGGAAAGCTCGTTCTGGTTGCGGCTCACGGCAACTCGATCCGAGCGACGGTCAAGCTGCTGGACGATGTGAGCGGTGAGGCCATCGCCAAGGTCAACATCCCGACCGGGATCCCGCTGCGCTACGACCTTGACGCCGATCTGCGCCCGCTGAACCCAGGCGGCACGTATCTGGATCCGGAGGCGGCGGCGGAGGCGATCCAGGCGGTGGCCAACCAGGGGAGGTAGGCCCCGGCCGGGTGTCCGTTCCGGTCCGGACCTCGAAGGCCGGCGGTAACTTGGAGCGCGGCGGCGACGATCGAGCGGAGGGCGCCCATGCGGCTGGGTGTGCTGGACGTCGGATCCAACACCGTGCACCTGCTGCTGGTGGACGCCTATCGCGGTGCGCACCCCACGCCCATGCACTCGCAGCGCTGGACGCTGTCCCTGGCCTCCTTGATCGGGGCCGACGGGAGCCTGTCGGAGGGCGGTGCGGAGGCGCTGGTCGACGCGGTCCAGCAGGCCGCCGCCTCGGCCCGCGATGCCGAATGCCAGGAGCTGTTGTCGTTCGCGACGTCCGCCGTGCGGGACGCCACCAACGCGGCCGGCGTGCTGGACACGGTGGCCGACCGCACCGGAGTGCAACTGGAAGTGCTGTCCGGGCCGGACGAGGCCCGGTTGACATTCCTTGCCGTGCACCGGTGGTTGGGCTGGAGCGCCGGAAACCTGCTGGTGCTGGACATCGGCGGAGGATCCCTGGAGATCGCCGCCGGCATGGACGAGGAGCCGGCGCTGGCCGAGTCGCTGCCGCTCGGGGCCGGCCGGATGCGGCGCGAGCGGTTGTCCGCCGATCCGCCGGGCGCGCCGGCGGTGTCCGCCCTACGGGAGTTCGCGCTGGGCCAGCTGTCGACGGTGGCCGGGAAGGTCGCCGAGGCCGGGCCTTTCGATCGCGTGGCGGGTACCTCCAAGACGTTCCGGACCCTGGCCCGGCTGGCCGGGGCCGCCCCGACCGCGGCGGGTCCGCGGGTGCCGCGCAGCCTCACCGTCACCGCGCTGCGCCAGGTGACCGCCTTCATCTCCCGCATGACGGCCGCCGACGTCGGTGCGCTGGAGGGCGTGTCGGCGGACCGCTCCGGGCAATTGGCCGCCGGTGCGGCGGTCGCCCTGGCGGCCATGACGGCCGTCGGGGTGGACGAGGTGCAGATCTGCCCGTGGGCCTTGCGGGAAGGCATCATCCTGCGCCGGCTGGACCAATTGGCGTTCTCACCGTGAGCGACGCCGGAGCGAGGCAGCCGCGTCGCCGCATCCCGGTAGGACTGTCGACATCCTCGGCGTTTCCCGGCCCGGCGGCGCTCGCCTTCGCCTTGGCGGCGGAACTCGGCTACGACGGCGTCGAAATCATGGTGACGGCGGAACGTGTCACCCAGGACGCCGACCGGCTTGCCGAGCTGGTGCAGCAGTACCAGGTACCGGTGCTGTCCGTGCACTCCCCCTGCCTGCTGGTGACCGCCCGGGTGTGGGGCACCGACCCGCTGGTCAAGATCGCCCGCTCGGTGGAGTTGGCCGAGCGGGTGGGCGCGGGCGTGGTGGTGGCGCACCCGCCGTTCGTCTGGCAGCGGGCGGCGGCCGGGTCGTTCGTGGCGGCGGTCGACGAGTTGTCCGAGCGGACCGACGTGTCGATCGCGATCGAGAACATGTTCCCGTTGCGGATGGCGGGCGCCTCGGTGAACAGCTATCGCCCGCACTGGGATCCGGTGCCTGCCGGGTACCGGTGGTTCACCCTGGACCTGTCGCACACGGCCGCGTCCGGGGTGGACGCCCGGGCGATGGCCGGCCGGATGGGGGACCGGCTGGCGCACGTGCACCTCGCGGACGGATCCGGCGCCGCCCGGGACGAGCATCTGGTACCCGGCCGGGGGGTGGTCCCGTGCGGGGAGGTGCTCGCCGGGCTGGCGGCGGCCGGCTTCGCCGGTTCGGTGGTGGTGGAGGTCACCACCCGGGGGCTGTCGCCGGACCAGCGGGAGACCGACCTGGCCGAGGCCCTCACGTTCGCACGCTGGCACCTCGACGAGCCCCCGCCTTCGCGAGGATCAACTTCCGCCGGCGAGGATCAACTTCTCGCCGAACCGGGCAAAACAGGTGGGGATCCGGGAAGTTGATCCTCGCGGTTCGGGACCAGGTCCCGGACCCATGCTGCTGGGCCGCCCTGCCTGCGAGGATCAACTTCACGCAGAACCCGGCAAATCGGGCTGATTTTGTCGAAGTTGATCCTCGCGCGCGGAAGTTGATCCTCGCCGTAGCTGGGCCGGCCCCGGACGTGCCGTCACCGAGCGAGGTTGTCGTCCCCGGCCTTCCCGTCACCGTTGATCACCCCGATCAGCCGCGCGGTCTCGGTCGCCAGGGCGTCCCGGCCTGCCCCCAGGTACTTGCGCGGATCGACCACGTCCGGATGCTCCTCCAGGTACTCCCGCAGGGCCCTGGTCAGCGTCAGGTTCAGGTGCGTGGCGATGTTGATCTTCGTCAGTCCGGCGTGCACCGCCCGGGCGATGTCGGCGTCCGGCACCCCCGACGACCCGTGCAGCACCAGCGGCACGTCCACGGCCGCCGCGAGTTCGGTGATCCGCTGCAGGTCCAGCGCCGCGGTGCGTTCGATCATCGCGTGTGACGATCCGACGGCGACCGCCAGCGCATCGACTCCGGTGGCGGTGACGAACTCCACCGCCTGCCCCGGATCGGTCCGCGCGCCCGGCGCGTGCACCCCGTCCTTGCCACCGACCTCGCCGAGTTCGGCCTCCACCCACACGCCCGCGTCGTGCGCGCGTCGCACCGCCTCCGCGGTTTGTGCCACGTTCTCCCGGTAGGCCAGCGCCGA
>DASSTH010000623.1:0-13827 GCA_035708025.1 Nakamurella sp.
TTCGTGCCAGGCCAGCCGGCGCAACAACTTCACCGAGGTCCAGACGGTTCCTCCGTCCCGGCGCACCAGATCGGGTGGCAGGGCGGCGAGCGTGTCGCTCACGTGCCGCGCCGACTGCTCCAACTCGCCCAGCAGGTTCGCCGCACGCGGCCGGGAGGGCAGGCCGAGGGACGGGAGGTAGTACCGGGACTCGGTATCGGCGATGTGCCAGGCGATCTGCCGGATGGTGCGCCAGCGTGCGAACCGGGGGAGCCGCCGAGCCGGAACTTCGGCATCGAGAACCTCACGGGGCAGGCTGCAGACGAGGTGAATGGTCTGCGCCCGGGTCCGGTCGAGGATGGCGGCGGTCACCGCGATCTCCTCGGCGGAGGCGGGCAGTAGGTCGCGTTCAAAAGCCCTTTCGTCGCCATGGATCCGCTCGGCGACCGTCAGCGTGACCGGCTCAGGCAGCGACGCCAGCAGCGCAGCGAGAGCCTGGTCGGTGGTGTCGCCCTGTCCGCATCGGCCCCACAGGTCAAGGTCGAACACCCAGGCCGCCGTGCCGTCGTCGGACGCCATCGCGACCCCGCTCTCCAGGTAGACCGCGACGTCGCGCATGGCGGATCAGCCGTGGTGCCGGCCGCCGCCCGCCGGGGTGCCGGCCAGCAGCGCCGGCAGGTCGTAGCCGTGCCGGGCGAATCGTTCCTCGTGCGGCGGGAATCCCTGCGCCCGGACCAGCATTCCGTCCATGCTGGTGAAGATGTCGGCGATCTCCACCACGCCGGCCTCCACCCGGCCGGGCAGCGCCACGATCTCGCGCACCCGCCGCCCGCCACCCGGTTCGATGCCGACCTGAACCACCAGGTCCACGGACGCGGCCACCGTCGGCACCACGAAGGCATCCGTGACGTTCTCTCCGGCCAGCAACGGCAGCGTGCAGAGTTTGACCACGGCCTCGCGCGCCGAATTGGCGTGCACGCTGCACATTCCCGGCAGGCCGGAGTTCAGCGCGATCAGCAGGTCCAGGGACTCCTCCTGGCGCACCTCGCCGACGATGATGCGGCTGGGGCGCATCCGCAGCGCCTCCTTCACCAGCCGCCGCAACCGGATCTCCCCGTGGCCCTCCAGGTTCGGCTGGCGGGTCTGCATGGCCACGATGTCCGGCAGGTTCGGCCGCAACTCGAAGACTTCCTCGCAGGTGATCACCCGCTCGCGTGCCGGGATCGAGTTGATCAGGGTGTTCAGCAGTGTCGTCTTGCCGGCCTGCGTCCCGCCGGAGACGATGATGTTGAGCCCGGCCACCACGGCCGCCTCCAGGAACCGGGCCGCGTGGGCGGTGACGGTGCCGCGGGCGACCAGGTCCTCCAGCCCGTTGGCGGCGACCACGAACTTGCGGATGTTCAGCGCCAGGTGCTCCCGGGTGATGTCCGGGATCACGGCGTGCAGCCGGGACCCGTCCGGCAGCAGCGCGTCGACGAACGGGCTGGACAGGTCCAGCCGCCGGCCGGACGGCTTGAGCATCCGCTCGACCAGGTCCCGGACCTCGCCCGGGGCCAGCACCACGGTGGTCAACTCCGAGCGGCCGTGCCGGGCCACGAAGACCCGGCCGGGTTGGTTGACCCAGATCTCCTCGACCTCCGGGTCGTCCAGGAAACGTTGCAGCGGGCCGAATCCGGCGAGCGCGTCGAAGACGTGCCGGGCCGCTCCGGTGCGGTCCAGCAGCGGCGGCAACGAGGAGGTGGGCACCCGTTCCTCGTAGTGGCTGATCACCTCCTCGATCAGCAGCCGGGTGCCGCGCGGATCGGTCAGCGGGTCGATGCCCCGCCGGCGGACCAGTTCGCGGACCTCGTCGTGGATGTGCTCGGTGGCCGTCGGCATGCCAACCCCCTGCGCCGGTGATGGACCGACGGTAGCCCAACCGGTGAGCTCGCGTCACCGCCTGTGCACCACCGCGTGGCGTCCGGTGACCGATGGCGCGGGGACGGACGCCGGCCGCTGACGGGCGTCTTCGGGCATTGCGTCGAACAGGTGGCGGCCGTCGCCTGGTGGTGCACTGACTACGGTCCGGCGTCGACCGCCACTGCGCCGAGCGGATGAATTGCCTCCGGTTTGTGGCGATCTTCGGTACTGCTAGCCGTCGTAGCGGCTCCTTCCATCAACCAGCGCCGGGTCGGCCGACGCGCCATTGGTGCTCGTTGGAAGGAGCGTGTCGCCATGTCCCACCCATTCGATCCGGACAGCCCCCTTGATGAGGGTCGGCTCGTCGACGAAGTCACGGGCGAGGTCCGGGCCGTCCGCGAGGCCTTGCAGCGGTTGTCGGACGACGAATCCGCGTTGCCGGAACTGGAGGAGGCCCTCGGCAAGGCGGACGTCGAGGCGTTCGCCCGGGTGCTCGAGGAGCACGGCCTGAGCGCACAGTTGGAGGTCATCTGTCGCTGGGTCTGCTCCTGGCGGGTGCAGCGGGTCTGCTTCTGGTTGTGCCGTGACCTCCCGCTGGAGGAGATGACCAGCGACCAGGTGCGCGAGGCGGCCATCGCGTTCGGAAAGCTGGCCCAGACCAAGGGCGCGCTGGAGCGGCTGGTGGAGGCCTCGGACCGGCTGGACGTCGACCGGTTCCGCGAATTGCTCAAGGAGTTCGGGCTGCTCGCCTGGTGCCGCCTGGTGTGCCTATGGATCGTCACCATTCGCTGCCAGCTGTTCTGTTACCGGCTGACCGCCGGACCGGACCGCCAGCTACCGAACGGTGATCCCATCGTGTCGCTGCGCACCATGGCGGTGGCGGTCGCCCGGCTGGCCGAGCATGGCGATGAGTTCACCGCGGTGCTGGACGCATACGGCAAGGGTGACGTGGCGGCGGTCCGCGACGTGCTGACCCGACTGGATCTGATCCGGTACTGCCGGCTGTTCTGCTGGTGGCTGTGCGTCGTGGTGCCCTACCTGCGGTGCGTGCGGATCTGCCTGCCGTTCGGCATCAAGGAGTTCGAACCGGTCTCCGACCCGTCCGACTCCGGGCCGGTGTGGGACTGGGCCCGCGCGGTGGTGCAGTGGGCCGGGAACGAGGATGCGGTGACGCGGCTGCTGGAGGCCGCCGTGCGCGGCGACACGAAGGCGTTCACCGCCGCCGTCAAGCAGTTCGAGCTCAGCCGCTGGTGCCCGTTCCTGTGCTTCTGGCTGCACCGGCTGCTGTGCCTGCGGTTCTGCACCGTGCTGTGCCCGCCGCCGCCACCGTTGCCGTACTTCTACAAGCTCGGCGGCTACGACTACACCAGTGCGGTGGACTCCGGCACCGGCGGCACCGGGCTGACCTCCGACAACCGGGCCTTCTATGCGACGGTGCGGCTGAACGGGTCGGCGCTGCAGAAGCAGTACAACGGCGGTGCGCCGGAGTACCGGTTCGAGGTGCTGCTGCCCGGCGCGTCGACCTGGGCGCCGGTGTTGCCCGCGCAGATCGCCCCAACCAACATCGGCTCGTTCACCAGGGTCGGACTGATCACCCCCAAGCAGTACGTGGTCAACGGAACGGGCGGTCCCAACGAGATCACCATCCCGGTGGCGGCGGACGGCTGGATCGCCGTCCCCACCGCGAACAACTACTGGACCGCCGAGGGCTACTTCTCCTCCACCGGTGACTACCTGAACCTGATCACCTCCGCGCTGCTGGCGTGGCCGCCGCTGGACGTCTCCACCGTGAACGCCGGGGACGGCGTGCCGACCGCGCAACAGGGCGCGGACCGGGTGATCGGGATCAGGATGCGCTGGCGCAGGATCGGCGACACCGGGGACGGCATCGACGTCGGCACCGCACAGTCCGTGGCGATGTGCAACGACCGCTGGAACCAGGTGCAGAAGTACGGATCGTGGGTGCCCACCCGGGTCGACGGCCAGCTGGCCGTGGTCAGCGTCAACGTCGACGAGATCGGCAGCGGCTGTGCCGAGGTCACCAACCAGCTGCACGTGCGGTACACCGCCGCGCACCCGAACCTGGGCCCGGTGAGCATGACGTTGACCGGCCCGGGCGGATTCTCGCTGACCATGACCGACGACGGCGGCGCCAGCGCCACCAACCGGTTCGGCGTCGCGGAGGTCGCGGCGCCGAGCACCGCGGCGGACCTGCATCGCTGCACCTACGTCGTGACGCTGTCCGCGGACGTCCTGCTCACCACCGGCGACTCGGTGCCGCTGCCGGTGCAGGACCTGGTGGCCTTCCACAAGTCCTGAACCGATCCGGTTCACCGGAAGTCCTGAACCGATTCGGTTCACCGGCGACCGGGACCAGCCCCGAACCACACGGCCCCGGCGACCCCACGGTCGCCGGGGCCGTGCCGCGCCCGGTTCCCGCCGGCAGCACCACGGCCAATGTCACGATCCTATAACGGTGCCGCAACTCGTGTTGATTTGCTCGCGGACAGGCCCGATGGTGAACAGCATCAAGCCGATCAACTCGCGTTGCTCAGCGGGTCCGCCGCTGCGGCGGACCGCCATCGAGCGCGCGGGTGGCGGCGGCCGGCGGCGGCATGGGCGGACGGTGCGGGAGGCGACATGAGATCCATGGGCGCACACCACCCCACGCCCGGCGCGTACCCTCCGGCGGGCGGCCGGCCGACACGTCGGATCCTCGGCGCGGCCCGATGACGGTCCGGCGCGCCGACGTGGCGCGGCTGGCGGGTACCTCGCCGGCCGTGGTCAGCTACGTGCTTAACGGCGGCCCGCGCGGCGTCTCGGCGGAAACCAAGGCCCGGGTGCTGGCGGCCATCGAGCAACTCGGCTACCACCCCAACGGCATCGCCCGCTCGCTGCGGATGAACCGCACCATGACGTTGGGCCTGGTGGTACCGGACACCTCCAACCCGTTCTTCGCCGAACTCGGCCGCGCCATCGAGGAGGCGGCCTTCGCGCACGGCTACACGCTGCTGGTCGGGAACGCGGCGGAGATCGATGAGCGGCAGACCGCGTACGTGCGGACGTTCCTGGCCCGCCAGGTGGACGGCCTGTTCCTGGTTCCGGCGCACGGCGCCGCCGGCTGCCTGCCGGACCTGCACCGCACCCGCACTCCCTGGGTGGCCATCGACCGGCGGTTGGGCGGCATCGACGCCGCCACCGTGCTGGTGGACAACCGCGGCGGCGCCCGGGCGGCCACCGAGCACTTGCTCGGCCACGGTCGCAGCCGCATCGCGTGCATCGCCGGCCCGCGCGACGTGATGCCGGCCACCGACCGGGTGGCCGGCTGGCGGGAGGCGCTGGCCGAGGCGGGGGTGCGGCCCAGCGAGATGCGCGTGGTGCACGGCGAATTCGGCCGGCACGCGGGATACCTGGCGGCCAAGGACATCCTGCAGGACGGGCAGCACGACGCGCTGTTCGTGGCCAGCGACGAGCAGGCGGTCGGGGCGCTGCGGGCCGTGGCGGAGTTGAAGCTGAGCTGCCCGGACGACGTCGCGATCGCCTCCTTCGACGGCATCGCCGCCACCGCGTACTCCACGCCGGCGCTGACCACCATGGCCCAGCCGTTCGACGCCATCGGCAACACCGCGGTGGCCGGGCTGGTGGACAGGATCACCGAGCCGACGATTCCGGCGGACACCACCGTGCTGCCCGTCACGCTGGTCGCCCGCGGTTCCTGCGGGTGCCCGGACCCGCTGGGCGAGGCCTGAGGAGGAGGAATACGCATGCGCAACGGCGGTATCTGGCATCCCAGGCTCATCGAGGTGATCGCCTCGCTGGGCCACACGGACACCCTGGTGGTGTCCGATGCCGGCCTGCCGGTGCCGTCCGGCGTGGAGTGCATCGACCTGGTGTGGGCCAGGGGAGAACCGGCCCTGATGCCGGTGCTGGGTGCGGTGCTCGTCGAGTTGCGGGTGGAGAGCGCCATGATCGCCAAGGAGTTGAACGGATCGATGCTGGGCGAGATCGGCCGGGCGCTGGGCGAACTGCCGGTGGACCGGGTATCGCACGAGGACCTCAAGGGCGCGGTCGCGACGGCCAGGGCGGTGGTCCGCACCGGCGAGACCACCCCGTACGCCAACGTGGTGCTGCGCGCCGGGGTGGTGTTCTGACGATGTCCATCGCGATCCGTGACGACTACGACGAGCGGGTCTACGCCGGCGTGCTGGGAAAGATCATCGCCGTCTACCTCGGCCGGCCCTTCGAAGGCTGGACCTACGAACGCATCATGGCCGAACTCGGCGAGATCACCTACTACGTCAACGATCGCACCGACCTGCCGCTGAAGAACCACCTGCTGGTGGTCACCGACGACGACATCACCGGCACCCTGGTGTTCCCACGCGCGCTGCGGGATCTCGGTCCCGGCGGGTTCGCCAAGCTGACCTCCCAGGACGTCGGCCGGGCGTGGCTGAACTACATCATCGAGAACGTCACGGTGCTGTGGTGGGGCGGCATGGGCAACTCCACCGAGCACACCGCATACCTGCGGATGAAGGCCGGCATCCAGCCGCCGGACAGCGGTTCCATCGCCCGCAACGGCCGGGTGGTCGCCGAGCAGGTCGGGGCGCAGATCTTCTGCGAGGGGTTCGCCATGACCTGCCCCGGCGACCCGGCCGTGGCGGCGGACCTGGTGGAGGCGGCCGCCCGGGTCAGCCACGACGGCGAGGCGATCAACGCCGCGCGGGTGGTGGGTGCGTTGGTCGCGTCGGCGTTCACCGAGACCGACATGGACGCCGCCCTGGACACCGCGATGGGCCTGATCCCGGGCGACAGCCTGATCCACCGGGTGATCGCCGACGTGCGGGGCTGGGCGCAGTCCGGTGACTGGCACGCCACCCGCGCCCGCATCGCCGAGCGCTACGGCTACGACCGGTACGGCGGCAACTGCCATGTGGTGCCGAACCACGCGGTGGTGATCGCCGCCCTGGCGCACTCCCAGGGCGACTTCGCCCAGGCCATGACGGTGGTGAACACCTGTGGCTGGGACACCGACTCCAACGCCGGTGACGTGGGGTCCATCTGCGGCGTGTTCGGCGGGCTGGCCGGCCTCGACGCCGGACCGGACTGGCGCGGCCCGGTGGCCGACCGGATCTACCTGCCCACCGCGGACGGCGGGGCCGTCATCACCGACGCGGCCACCGAGGCCCTGACCCTGGCGGCGCTCGGCCGGGATCGAGCCGGGCTGCCGGCGACCGAACGCCGGGACGGGGCGCGGTTCCACTTCACCCTGCCCGGCTCGGTGCAGGGGTTCGCCGCGGCCGCGACCGACGGCACCGCGGCCGGAACGGTGGCCAACGTGCTGCGTGACGCCGGCGACCGGGCGCTGCGGATCGGTTGGCCGGCGGGCGATTCGGTGCTGGCCGCCACCCCGACCTTCACCCCGGAGGAGGCGATCGGCATGACCATCTATGCGCTGGTCGCCTGCCCGACGCTGTACCCGGGGCAACACCTGTCCGGACGGGTCGCGGTCCCCGCCGACGCCGCCGGCCCGGTCGACGTCCGACTCGCCATCCGGACGCTGGGTGAGGACGACCGCCCGGTCACCCTCACCGGTCCGAGCGTGGCGGTGCAGCCCGGGGACGCCGCCGATCTGGCCTGGGTGGTGCCGAACACCGCGGGACAGCCGGTCGTCTCCGCCGGAGTGCTGGCGGCCGGCGGTGGTGTGGCCGACCTGGAATCGCTGACCTGGAGCGGGGAACCACGGTCCGACTTCACCCGCCCGGCCGGTGGCGGCGGCCGCTGGCGCACCGCCTGGGTGCAGGCCGTCGACCGGTTCGACGCCAAGTGGCCCGAGCCGTTCCGGATCGTGCAGAACCGCGGGACCGGCCTGCTGATCCACGGCAGCCGGGACTGGCGGAACTACCGGGTGGACGCGGACGTCACGCCGCACATGGCGGCCGCGGTCGGGCTGGCCGCGCGGGTGCAGGGGCTGACCAGGTACTACGCGCTGGAACTGGCCGGCCGCAGCACCGTCCGGTTGGTGCGGCGCTGGGACGAGGACGAGGCCGTGCTGGCGTCCGCGGACCTGGCATGGGAGTTCGGCCGCCGCTACCAACTCACCCTGCAGGCCGACGGCCGCGCGCTGACCGCCGCCGTCGACGGCACCGAACTGTTCCACGTCACCGATGACGGGCCCGGCCCGGACAGCGGTGGCATCGCATTGCTGGTCACCGAGGGACGCACCGCCACCGAGCGGGTCAGCGTCGGGGAATGCACCACATCCGATTGACACCGGCCGGTGCCGCACCGGCCACCACGCCGAGCAAGGAGAAGTCCATGGCACAGCAACACAGCATCAACCGGCGGAACTTCCTGACCGGAACGGGTCTGGCCGCAATCGGCCTGGCCGCCCCCGGGCTGCTCGCCGCGTGCGGCGGTGGGGACAACGGCTCCGGTGGCGGCACCACCACCGGAGGCGCAACCGGCGGCTCGACCGGGACGTCCGGCGCCGGCTCCGCGGCCAGTTCGGCGGGCGGGGCGCCCGCCGAGAAGACCACCGTGGAACTCTGGATGGACATCCAGGGCGACGCCAACCAGAAGTACTTCAACACCAACGTGATCGACGCCTTCCACCAGGCCGTCCCGAACGTGACGGTCAAGGTCACCTACTACAAGGGCCAGGACCTGCGCCAGCAGATCCAGACCGCGCTACAGGCCCGCTCCGGCCCGGACATCGTCCGCGGACCGGCCGCCACCCAGACCATCGCCTGGAGCCAGGCGGGCGTGCTGGCCGACCTGACCTCCTACGCCGACAAGTACGGCTGGGCCGACAAGCTCGACTCGTGGGCCGTGGAGGCCTTCACCCAGGACAAGAAGATCTTCGCCCTGCCACTGCGCTTCGACACCATGATGCTCTACTACAACAAGACCCTGTTCGACTCCAAGGGTTGGCAGCAGCCGAAGAACCGCAGCGAATTGGAGGCGCTGGCCGCCGAGATCGACAGCGCCGGCATCACGCCGTTCGGCACCTCGAACGTGGACTGGAAGGCCGCCTCGGAGTGGCTGATGAGCATCTTCTTCAACCTGTCCGCGGGCCCGGAGAAGGTGTACGAGGCGCTGACCGGGAAGCTCGACTTCACCGATCCGGTGTTCGTGGATTCCGCCAAGCTGCTGCAGAGCTACTTCGACAAGGGCTGGATGTCCGGCGGCACCGACAACTACTTCGCCGTGCCCAGTCAGGAGATCGGTGCCAACTTCGGCAACGGCAAGGTCGCCATGATCCCGCAGGGCGAGTGGTTCATGAGCCAGGTCGGGAACTACTTCGGCGAGAAGGCCAACAACGACAACGAGTGGGATTGGATGCCCTTCCCGTCGCTGAACGACGACGTGCCGTACCCGACGTACCCGATCGGCATCGGCGGCTCGCTGGCCATCAACGAGGCCAGCAGCAAGAAGGACGCGGCCGCGGCGTTCCTCAACTGGTACTACACCGACCGCGACGCGGCGCTGCAGCGGATGGCGGACGTGCCGGCGACCTACAACATCCCCATCCCGATCAAGGAGGGCGACCTGCCCAAGGACATGGACCCACGGTCCGCCCGGGTCATCACCGAGGTGAACAAGGCCGTCGAGGCGGGCAACTACGGCTACGTCACCTGGACCTGGTGGCCGCCCAAGTCCGACGTGTGGGTCTACCAGGGTTTCGACCAGGTGCTGACCAAGAAGATCACCCCGGAGCAGTACTGCCAGCAGCTGTCGGACACCTTCAAGCAGGAACAGTCCAAGGGCTCCATCCCGCAGATCATCACGAGGAACAGCTAATTGAGCAGCGCAACGGTCGTGGCGTCCACCCGGGCCGGGGACGCACCCCGGCCCGGGCGGCCGCCCGGCGTCCGGCGGGCCCGATGGCGCCGGGCCCTGGTGGGCTGGGCGTTCCTCTCCCCGCTGCTGCTGGTGAACCTGCTGGTGGTGCTGGGACCGTCGCTGGCGACGGTGTACTACTCGATGACCGACTGGTCCGGCCTGGGGCCGGCCACCTTCATCGGGCTGGACAACTATGCGCGTGCCTTCGGCGACCCCGAGGTACGGGAGGCGCTGTGGCACAACGTCATCTGGCTGGTGCTGTTCCTGATCGTTCCCACCGTGCTGGGGTTGCTCGGCGCCTACCTCCTCGGCCGGGTGCGGCGAGCCCAGATGGCCTTCCGGGCCATCTACTTCATCCCGTACATCACCGCCAGCGTGGTGAACGCCGCGGTGTGGAAGATGCTGCTCTCGCCCACCAGCGGTGTGGCATACCAACTCGGCCAACTCGGCGTCCCCGGGGTGGGGGACATCTCCTTCCTGGGTGATCCGGACCTGGCGTTGTACAGCGTGAACTTCGTGGTGGACTGGCACTTCTGGGGCTTCACCGCGGTGATCTACTTCGCCGCCATGCAGGGCGTGGACCGCGACCTGTACGACGCCGCGGAGGTGGACGGCGCCGGCCGCTGGCAGCAGTTCCTGGCCGTCACCCTGCCGGGCATCCGCCCGACGCTGATCTTCATGTGGCTGATGAGCATCATCTGGACGCTCAAGGCCTTCGACTACATCTACATCATCACCGCGGGCGGCCCCGGTGGCGCCAGCGAAGTAATGGCGACCCTGATGTACCGCAAGGCCTTCAACGAATACGACGCCGGCTACGCCGCCTCGCTGGGCATCAGCATGACGCTGCTGACCGCGCTGGTGCTGGTCGGCTACCAGGTGCTGCGGCGCCGGGGGTGGGAGACATGACGGCCGTAACGAGTGCACCGGCGGCGGTGCTGCCGCGCCGCCGACGCCAGCGACGGGACCGGGCCGGTGTCGGGGTGTACCTGGTGCTGGTGGTGCTGGCGATCTTCGCCATCGGCCCGGTCGTGGTGATCGTGTTCAACGCGTTCAAGAACAACGCGCAGATCGGCACGAACCCGCTGGCCCCGCCGAGTTCGCTGAGCGTGCAGAACTTCCTGGACGCGTGGACGCAGGGCGGTTTCGCCACCACCATGCGCAACAGCGCGATCATCTGCATCGGCTCGGTGGTGGGCACCACCATCATCGCCGGGCTGGCCGCCTACGCGCTCAGCCACCTGAACGTGCCCGGCGGCGGGGGCGTGGTGATGTACCTGTTCCTGGGCAGCGCGCTGCCGGTGCAACTGTTCGTGGTCCCACTGTTCTTCCTGTGGATCAAGCTGCACCTGACCGACTCGCTGATCGGGCTGATCATCATCTACTGGGCCACCGACGCGCCGTTCGCCACGCTGCTGTTGCGCTCCTTCCTGATCAAGATCCCGCGGGACTACATCGAGGCCGCCCGGCTGGACGGCGCCTCCGAGGTGCAGATCGCCACCAAGGTGGTGTTGCCGCTGGCCCGGCCCGGGGTGGTGACGGTCGCGCTGATCGTGGCGCTGTGGGCGTGGAACGAGTTCTTCTGGGCCATCACGTTCATCCACACCCCGGAGCTGCGGCCGATCTCCACCAGCTTCCTGGCCTTCCAGGACCAGTACTCCACCGACTGGGGACTGACCAGTGCGGCAGCGCTGTTCATGCTCGGCCCAGTGGTGCTGTTGTTCCTGTTCCTGCAACGCCGTTTCGTCGCCGGGCTGACCACCGGCGGCATCAAGTAACACGCCCCGTCACCGGCGGCGGCCCGGCGAACCGCGCCCGGCCGCCGACCCCCCGAGCAGAGAGGTGCCCATGCCCGCCCCCAACGTCATCCTGGTGATCTCCGACCAACTGCGCCGGCAGGCCCTGGGGGCCTACGGCGACCCGAACGCGGTCACCCCGACGATCGACGCCCTGGCGGCGGCCGGAACCCGGTTCACCCAGGCCTCCTCGACCTACCCGGTGTGCGTGCCGTACCGGTTCACGCTGATGACCGGGCAGTACGCGCACACCCGGTTCATCCCGGCCATCGAATGGCGGATGTCGCCCGCCGAGCGGACCCTGGCGGACGAGTTCAACGACGCCGGTTACGCCACCGCGCTGTTCGGCAAGTGGCACCTGTACGGCAATTTCGGGCACTACCCCGGACACACCGTGGTCAAGGCGTCCCGCACCCCGGTCCCGCGCCCGTTCCAGGGCCGGTTCCAGCGGTTCGCCGGCTTCGACATCTGCAACGACCCGTTCGACACCTACTACACCAACGAGGACGACCCGACGCTGCACAAGATCGACGGCTACCAGACCGACGGGCTGTTCGACCTGGCGATCGACTACGTCACCGAGCAGCGCGACCGGCCGTTCTTCACCGTGTTGTCGGTGGAACCGCCGCACCCGATCTTCACCCCGCCGCCGGAGTACGTGCAGCGCTGGCAGGACCGGGACATCGTGCTGCGCGACAACGTCGACGCGGACAGGGACTACAACAAACGCGGACCGCACGGTCAGACGCTGATCGACGACCTGCGCATGTACTACGCCATGGTGCAGAACCTGGACGACAACATGGCGCGGCTGATGGCTGCCCTGCAGCGCGCGGGCATCGCCGACAACACGGTGGTGGCGTTGACCGCCGACCACGGGGAGCTGCTGGGGTCGCACGGAGTATTGGCCAAGCAGCGGCCGTGGGAGGAGTCCATCGGCGTCCCGCTGATCTTCTCCGGCGGTGGCGCCGCCGCCCGCACCGTGGACGATCCCACCTGCACCGAGGACCTGTTCCCCACGCTGCTCGGGCTGGCCGGCATCACCCCGCGCGACCCCGGCCCTGGCAAGGACCTGTCCCCGCTGATCCGCGCGGAGACCGACGGGCTGGACCGGGAGGGGGTGCTGCTGGAGTTCGTCGCCGAGATGCGGCCGAACATCGTGTTCCACGAGGAAACCTGGCGCGGGGTCCGGACATCCCGCTACAAGTACACCGTGCTGGGCGACGCGCACGGCGGAAAGCCCTGGCAGTTCTTCGATCTGCAGACCGACCCGTACGAGATGCACAACCTGGTGGACGACCCGGAGGCCGAGCCGCTGATTGCGCACCATCACCGGCTGCTGCGCGACCTGCTGGTGGCCGGCTACGACCACTACGTGCTGGCGCCGGCCTTCGGAAGTCCGGGACTGAACGAATGGGATCCGGAGGCCAAGTACCAGAAGCGCTTCGGCTGACCGGAACGGAAGCCAAGCCGGTCCGGCACGGGGAAGGACGTTCGCATCGCACAACTGGTTCCACACCACACCCGTGGTTCTGCCACACCGATAGTTCCGCAACTCAGGTGGTTTCACGTCAGCGCAGGAAAGGGGAAGTAGCGATGATCACTCGGGGACGGCGCGCAGGCGCCGGCGTGCTCGCTGTACTGCTGTGCGTCCCGCTGACCGCATTCGGATGGGGGGACGGACATCGCCGTTACCTCGGCACCGAATACGACCTCGGCGGTGTGGTGCACCAGATCGACGGCCCGCAGATGGATGTGCAGCAGGCCGCGCAGGCCATCACCGCCTCCACCACCGCGACGCTGGCCGAGGTCGCCGCGCACCGGGACACCCTGGCCTACGGGGGGATCACGGCGCCGGCCGGCGAGCCTCGGCTGGTCACCTATCCCGGTCCGGACGGCATCGAGGCGTCCCCGATGTATGCCGTCACGGTGCAGCAGCAGGATCGCTCGCAGCCATCGTTCGTCTACTACACGACGGCCAAGAAGACGGACACCAACATCGAGAAGGACACCTCCTGGACGTCGTTCTCCTTCCGCGGGCGGGTCACGGTGCACGTCACCGCCCTGGATGCGGACGCCACCGGTTGCATCGTCCGGCCGACCTCGGCGGCCATCCACACCACCTTCGCCGGCGGCACCTGCACGTTCTCGCTGACCAGGCCGCGCAACGTCTCGGTCGAGTTCGCGCCCAACACCACCAACCCGGTGCTGCACCCCATGCTGGTGTTCGCCAACCCAGTGGAGGCGGACGCACCGGACCCGCACGGCCCCGGTGTGCTCTACCTGCAGCCCGGCTCGCACGACATCC
>DASSTH010000624.1:0-6880 GCA_035708025.1 Nakamurella sp.
CCGGCCACCAGCGGCCCGACGGTCATCGGCAGTCGCGGTCCGGTGCGCTGCGCCGCGGCCCCCACCCACGGCGAGGCGAGCAGCATGATGATCGTGGTCGGCATGGTGGCCGCCCCGGCCGCCAGCGCGGAGTAGCCCAACGTCTGCTGCAACTGCAGGGCGAGCAGGAACATCGCCCCGCCGAGCGCGGCATAGACCGCGAACGTGGTCAGGTTGGCCCCGGTGAACTGCCCGGATGCGAACAACCGCGGCGGCAGCAGGGGCGACCGCATCCGGGACTCCAGCAGCGGGAAGGCCACCAGCGCGACGCCGCCGACGATCCCGCAGGCCACCGCCAGCGGCCCCCACCCGTGCGCGGGACCCTCGATCAGCGCGTACACCGCACCCGCCAGGCCGACCGTGATCACCACTGCCCCGCCGATATCGAAGCGGCCACTCTGCGCCGCCGAGTCGTCCCGGCTCTCCGGCAGGTGGCGCAGCGCTATCGCGATGGCGGCCGCGGCCAGCGGAACGTTGATCCAAAACACCCACCGCCAGGACGCCGCGTCCACCAGCCAGCCGCCGACGAACGGGCCCAGTGCGGAGGTCACCCCGGACATGCCGGCCCAGATCCCGATCGCCTTGCCGCGATCGGCCGGGGCGATGCCGGCGTCGATCAGCGCCAGGCTGCCCGGCACCAGCGCCGCCGCCCCGACGCCCTGCACCAGGCGGGCGACGACCAGAGCACCGGCCGACGGGGCCAGCCCGCAACCCGCCGACGCCACGGTGAACAGCACCAACCCGATGAGGAACACCCGGCGCCGGCCGTACCGGTCACCGGCGGCCCCACCGGCCAGCAGCAGCGCGCTGAGCGTCAGCAGGTACCCGTCCAGCACCCACTGCTGGGTCGCCAGGGTGCCACCCAGCTGCCGGCCGATCGCCGGCAGCGCCACGTTCACCACCGTGCCGTCCAGGAAGGCGATGCCCGACCCCAGGATGGTCACCGTGAGCAGCCACCGTGCGCGGCTGGAGCCCAGCGGAGCGCGGTCGTCGTGCGACCGGCCGGATGCGGCGGGCGTGACCATCAGCCGATCGTGCCACCGAGTGGTCGGCCTGAGGTGTCCCGGTACCGCCCGGCGCCGGCACTCGGCGCGCCCCCCGGCGCCCGAACCCGACACCCGCGGCAGGGTGCCGCACAATCAGATCCATGCTGCGGGTCGGCGCGGGCGCGGCCGTCATCCCCACCAGGGTCGGCGAGCCGCTGGCCGGCTATGCGCTGCGGCAATCCCCCTGCACGGCAAGCCACGATCCGTTGCGCGCCCGGGTGGTCCGGTTCGACGACGGCACCACCCGCGCGGCACTCGTGGCGCTGGACCTGCTCTACGTGCCCACCGTGCTGGACTCCGCGGTGCGGGCCGCCGTCGCCGAGGCAGCCGACGTCGACGCGACGGCGGTGACGGTGTGCGCGACGCACACCCATTGCGGGCCGGCCAACCTCGCGACCGATCCCGGCCTGCGGGACCGCGTCGCCGCGGCGGCCGGGTCGGCGGCCGGCGTCGCCCGCGAGCGGGCCGAGACCGCAGTGCTGGCCACGAGTGTCCGTCGCATCCCGGGCATCAGCGCCCACCGCCGCAGTCCCGCGGGGACCCCCGACGCGAGCGCGGCGTTCCTGGTCGCCCGATCCGCCGACGGGGCCAGGACCATCGCCACCATCGTCAACTTCGCCTGCCACGCGACGGTGCTCGACCACACCGTCACCGAATCCTCCGCCGACTTCCCCGGCGCCGCGTGCCGGCAGATCGAGCGCCAGGTCGGCGGAACCGCGCTGTTCCTGCAAGGTGCGGCCGGTGACGTGAATCCGGTGTGCGCCGCGCCCACCCACGACGAGTGCGAGCGGGTCGGGGGGATCCTGGCGGCCGCAGCGGTCTCGACGGTGCTGCAGGCGGCCGGTCTGCAACAGGGGTTGCAGACCGTGAGCCCCTCTCTGCAGGCGGGCTTCGCCGCCGATCACCTCTCCGACTGCCGGCTGGTTCGTGACCCGGAGCTGCGGATCGGGTGGGCCGAGTGCGCGGTGCAGCCGGCTCCTCCGCTGCCGCCGGCCGAGGAGATCGCCAGGGCGCGCGCCGCGCTGGCCGGGCCGCCGGGCCCGGAGGACGCCCGGCTGTGGATCCAGCAGCTACGGGCGGCCGAACCGAACCTGTTCGGCGTGTTCGACCCCGGGCCGCCGGACCGGCTGCGGGTGCAGGTGGTCCGGTTCGCCGACGACCTGGCGCTGCTGGCCCTGCCCGGCGAGCCGTTCACCGCCACCGCCGTTGCGCTGCGCGCGGCGGCCGCGGGAGCGCTGCTGGTCGCCGGGTACGCGCACCAGTCCGTGGGATACCTGCCGCCGGCGCCGGAGTGGGCGGGCGGCGGCTACGAGGTCGGGTGCTGCCAGTACACCGACGCCGTGGAGGGCCGGTTGCGCGCCACCGCCGCCCACCTGCTGCAGTGACCCGTCACTCCCCGCGCTGGTGACGCTGCGTGCCTGGGGTGGTGGGCCGGCGAGACTCCGCTGGGCCAGATGGGCGAATACCGTTCCGCCGGATTCGCCGACCCGTTAGCGTGACAGCGAGCGGATCCCTCGGTTGGCCGGGCGGTTCCGGTCGGCCAACCGGTACCCCAGGGGAGCGGCAGATGAGTTCGCCGTGGCAGCAGTTGCGCCGCTCCAGCGTGCACCGCCCGGACGACCGCCGGGACACCCCACAGACCGACCCCGGCACGCTGGGCACGCTCGGGCTGGCCCCGGCATCCGGCCTGCTGCGCGGCGGCTCGCCCCTCGGAACGATGTCGTCACCGATCAGCCCGGACGCGGCCAACCGGGCCGCCCTACGGCGCACACTTGCGCCAGCACACCGGTCGGCCACCACCAGCCGACCGTCAGCCGGCGAACCGGTGATCCGCCGGGCGCTGGACCGCGGGCAGGTGTTGGCCGCCGTGGAGTCCGTCGACTTCCTCAAGGACAAGCTCGCCGGTCAGACCGAAGCGCAGAAGCGCGGCGACAGTAATGGCAAGGAGACCATCCGGGCCCGGGTGGAAAGCGTGTTGCGCAAGAACGCCGAGCTGTTCGGCGCGGACGACGCGATGAGTATGGCGATCGTCATCGACGCGGTGGCACAGGCGATCTCGGAGGAGTTGTACGACACCTCCCTCAAGCCGGCCATCGCGCGGCACCTGCTGGAGACGTTCCGCGCTGACATCAAGAAGGCGATGCCGGTGCGGGGACACCGCACCATCGACCTGGACAAGGCGACCGCCGTCGTCTCCACCGACGCGCTCGCCCGGTACATGCACGGCGAGCGCAAGCTGAACGACGCCGCCTGGGACATCCGCGACGAGGCCGTCAAGGCGGACCTGAAACCGGTAACGCTGTACGACATGCTGAGCAAGAAGTTCCAGGCGCAGCTCGCCTCGTACACCTTCGCCACCGTGCGGGCCCAGCAGGACACCAAGACCGGGTTCAACCAGAGCGAGATCACCGGCTCGGTCTCGGTGAACTACCTCAAGGAACTGTTCGGCGACGCGATCGACACCACTCCGGACGCCACCATGCCGGTCAAGCACGGTGGTGGCGGGCTGGAGTTCACCGCGGACAGCCAGAAGCGGCTGGACGACCTGCGCCAGGCGGTGAAGGACGCCGGCAAGCCCGGTGCGACCGACCCCCGGCCCACGAACGCCGCGGAGCGACGCGCCCGGTTGTTCGCCGACATCAAGGAAGCCGACAAGGCCGTGCGCACCGACCGCGAGTCGCAGGTGCGGGCGGCGCTGATGGCGGCGCCGTGGAACCTGACGCAGTCGAAGGCCACGGCCGTGATCAACACGTTGAAGAAGAAGCTGCCCGCTCTCCCGTTGACCATCACGCACGATCCGGATCGCCGGCTGCCCACGGACGTGGCGGCCGAGATCGACGCGGTGGACCGGTCCCGGGCAGGCGTGCGGGAGAACGTCTCGGTGGCCGGCAAGGACTTCGCCTCCCCGGGCAAGTGGAAGGGCACCGACCGGCCCGAGGACTACATGCGGTTCCGCACCTGGAAGGACCGCGTGATGACCGGCAACATGGGCATGGAGGGCACCGCGATGCCGGTGTTCGGCGCGGTGAACCCGTTCTTCAAGAACACCAAGGGCACCGGCGAGGGCATCGGCGATCAGTACGAGGCCACCAAGAACCTGCGGGACAAGGGCAAGAAGAACTGGAGCGAGAAGGACAAGAAGGACGCGGAGTCCGCCAAGAAGTACCGGGACAAGGACTTCGCCAAGAACTACTACGGCACCATCCACCTGGTCCTCAAGCGCAAGGCCGTCGAGGGACGCGTGCTGTATACCGCCTCGGATCACGGCGTGCCGCACGCGGATCCGTTCCTGACCTTCGCCGACTTCCTGCTCGGATCCCAGGCCGGCTATCAGGCCGACGTCACCCGGCTCAAGCGCCCCGGCGCGGGCGGGTTCGTCGACAAGAGCACCCGGAAACCGGAGCAGCGGAACACCGAGATCGTGCAACCCGAGTACGCGGCGGCCATCATCGCGGCCGTGCTGGGCAGCAAGAAGGCGGTGGCCTGGACCCTGCCGTTCGAGGTGCAGATCCACGGCGGGGTGGACTGGCGCACCGACGTGTCGGAGATCTGGGTCGCGCCGGCCGCCAAGGACGAGGTGTTCGACCGGCTGGTGGCCTGGAGCAAGGCGGGTTCCGGGAGACCCAAGGTGCGCAGGGCCAAGCCGCCCAGCAGCGACGACCACATCAGCGTGGTGGACGCCATGGCGGCCAGCGGGCGCAAGCACGCCCGGACGTAGCCCGCGATCGGAGGACGGGGCGGCCGGTTCCCTTCCGGCTCAGCCGGCCGCGGTCAGCACCGTGGTGCCGTCGGCGTTGAGTATCTGGACGGACCGGATCTGACCCGGCGGCACGGCGGTGCCTCCGATGAACGTGGCGTCCAGGTCGTGTGGCAGCGACCAGGACCCCAGGTCGTGCTCGGCCCCGTGCGTGTCCGTCACCCGCAGGCTGAACACCGGCGGGTTGCCCGGCGGGTAGGTCTCCTGCTCGCCGGAACCGCTCGACGAGGCCGCGTAGTGGCAGTGCAGGGTGATCTCGGTGCCCCACTTCTTGCCGACCAGGGTGGCGGTGGCCTGCACCGGGGAATCGTTGACCGGCGTCATCGTCATTTCCTGCCCGGCCAACTGGGTGGGTGCCGGGTTACCGGACCCGGTGGCCAGCACCACGGCCAGCGCGATGATCGCCGCGGCGGCCAGTCCGGCGACCGCGGACAGCGCGGTGACCAGCCGGCGATGATCGCGCCGGTGCCGGTTGGCGGCGGCCAGCAGCCCGGGCAGCAGGGTGTCCGGAACCGGACCGGCTTCGGACCCGCCGGCAGACGTGCCCGCGGGGGCACCTCCGACGACGTCGCCAGGCACGCCGGCGGGGATGCCGGTGACGGATGCACCGGCAGGGCCATCGGTGACGGGAGGGACGGCGGACCGGGCGGGGTCCGGAGCCCAGGCGACCTGCAGGTCGTGCTCGGAGACGGTGCCGAGCATCGCCACCACCGGCCGCAGCTGCTCGACCTGCGCGGCGCACGCCGGGCACCGGCGCAGGTGCTGCCGGAACTCCTCGGCCTCGGCGTCGTCCAGCGCACCGAGCAGGTACGCGCCGGCCGATTGGGCGAGGTGCGTGTCATCGCAGCCCGCGCCGTGGATCTGCCCGGGGATGTCGCGGTGCGCGCCGTCCCCGGTGGTGCCCGTCATGCCAGTCCTCCCATCTGAACGATCGCCGCGCGCAACGCATGCAGCGCGTAGTGCGTGCGTGATTTGACGGTGCCCGGCGCCACGCCCAGCGTCTGTGCGGCCTGGGCGACGGAGGCTCCTCGGAAGTAGCACTCCAACAGCACCGCCCGGTGCTCGGCGGACAGCGTGCGCAGCGCCGACATCACCACCTGCCGGTCGGCCAGCCGGCCCGCCTCGTCGACGCCCGGATCGCGTTCCGGCAGGTCGGCCGTGATCACCTCGGGCCGGCGGTGCTCCCGTCGCCGCTGGTCGATGACGATCCGGCGGGCCACGGTGAACAGCCATCCGCGCACCGATCCGGACGCCGGATCCAGCACCTCCGGGTGCTGCCACGCGCGTAGCAGGGTCTCCTGCACCACGTCCTGCGCCGCCGCCCGGTCGCCGTCCAGCAGCCGCACCGCGAAACCCCACAGCGCGGCCGCGTGCTCATCGTGCAGCTGGCGCAGCAGTTCGGCGTCGGTGCCGGCGTCGGTGGTCGCTTTCGGACGGTCCAGCGGAGGGGCGGAACGGCTCACCGGGCCACCCGGACCTGCTCGGGTCGTGGGGCCTTCCGCGCGGGGCGCCGGCGCAGCAGCATCCCGGCCACCACGAGACCGCCAACCACCGCGACGTACTCGCCGCTCTCGGCCAGGATCACCGCCCATCCGCCAGTGACCTCCTTGACGCCGAACAGGCCGTACACCACGGAGACCCAGTATGCGGCAGCGGTGACCGCACCGAACGCGGCGGAAAGGAAAGCCGGAAGCCAATGACGCCATATCAGCATGGACAACCCGAGCACCAGGCCGGACACCGCGTTGACCAGGAAGAGCGGACCGATGACCGAGATGTCGCTGTAACCCTGCGCGTACAGCACCTGGTGCACCGAGGCGGAGAGCAGTACTCCCGCGGCGGTGACGATGCGCAGCGCGTCCAGTGCCGCGCTCGGGTTTCGCATATCGCTATCACGCGGCCGGGCGGTCCGCGGTTCACTCGGGGGCCGGGTTGGTCGCGCGGGTCAGCCGGACAGCGGAACCATCCACACCGGCCGGGTGGTTGGGGCCTTCGACCCGCTGACCGGTTCGACCGAGATGCCGATGCCGGTGTCGGC
>DASSTH010000625.1:0-2462 GCA_035708025.1 Nakamurella sp.
ATTCGGCGCGGCGAGCGGTGCAGTCAGCAAGGAGTGGGCGGGCTCCCGGCACCAGCCACCGCCAAGGCCCACCCCTGCAGCCCACGCGCTGACTGAACCGCCAGCCGCGAAATTGTCCGAATAGGCGCGGCGAGAGGTGCACTCAACGAGAAGTGGCCCGAATGCGGCGCGGCGAGAGGTGCAGTCAACAAGGAGTGGGAGGCTCCCGGAACGGCTCAGGGCACCGGCGGCGTGATGGACAGCAGCATGACGGCCGCCTGGTCGCTCTCGTTGCAGTAGCGGTGCGCCAGCCGGGAATCGAAGGTGAGCGCCTCCCCGGCGGCCAGCACGTGCCGCTCGTCGCCGACCTCCGCCACCACCGACCCCTGCAACACCACCACGCACTCGGTGGACTCGTGGCCGCGGCGGACCGGCGCCGACACGTCGCCCGGCTGCATCTCGGCGCGCAGCACCTCCAGATCGCCGCGGCCCGGGGTGATGCGCTCGTAACTGATCTGCCCGGACGGTGCCGTCAGGTGCATGCGCTCCCCCGGCCGGGACAGGTGCACCAACGGTGCGTTGGGCTCGCTGAACAGCGTCGCCACCTCGGCGTGGAACACCGAGGCCAGCCGGCGCAGGGTGGCCAGGCTGGGATCGGTGACGCCGTTCTCCAGCTGGCTCAGCAGCCCGGGCGACACGTCCGCGGCCACGCCGAGCTCGCGCAGCGTCATGCCGTGCCGCAGCCGGAGTTCGCGCAGCCGATCGCCGAGCACGGGATCAGGCCCCGTCCCCGAGTGCCGGAGTTCCGCCCGCCGGCGCCGCAAGGTGCTCGGCGTGGTGGTGCACGATCCGCCACTGGGTGCCAGGGCCGGCCGGACCGCTCCCCTCCAGCACGTCGGTCACCCGGAACTCCGTCACCGTCCCGGCCACCTCGGCCCGCAGCAGGTACCGGATCACCGCCACCCGGTCGTCCCAGCGGTCCACCACCGGTTCCAGCACGCTCAGCATGGGACGCGGCGCGTCGGCCGCCGGAGACCGCGCGTCCCGCAACGCATCCAGCTCGGCCAGGCCGATCAGCCCGCCCGGCTGGTCGCTCTCCCAGATGGTGACGTCCGGGTGCAGGTGCGCGTCGAAGCTCGGCCGGTCGCCGTACGCGTCGTACATGGCACGGGTCGCCGCCAGCACCTGCCCGTCGGTCTCCCGGGTCCGCGTGGTCATGGGGCCTCCGTCCTGGTCAGTGCGGCGCGCAGCGGGTCCAGCCCCATGGGACCGAGCCGCAACGCCGCCATGTGGAACTCCTTGCGGTCGAACCGGTCCCCCAGCTGGCGGTGCCGTTCCTCGCGGGCCGTCGACCACAGCCGCGCCCCCACCTTGAACGCCAGCGCCTGCCCCGGCCACCCGAGGTACCGGTCCACCTCGTACCGGGCGGTCGCCGAGTCGGTGCCGGCCACCCTGGCCAGGAACGCCGCGCCGAACTCCGGGGTCCATGACGTGCGATCGGTCAGGCCCGTTCCGGCCGGGATGGGCAGTTCCAGGTGCAACCCCAGGTCGATCACGATGCGGGCGGCCCGCCACAGCTGCGCCCCGTACACGCCCAGCAGTTCGGCGCCGTCCCGCACCAGACCCAGTTCCACCGCGAGGGATTCGGCGTAGTGTGCCCAGCCCTCGGCATACCCGTGCACATGGCACAGGTAGCGCTGCCACGGGTGCAGTCCGGTCAGGCCGAAGGTGATCGCGTGCTGCAGGTGGTGTCCGGGCAGGCCCTCGTGGTGCACCGTGCTGACCTCCCGCCAGGTCGGTACCGTGGCCGTGCCCGGCGGCACCGACCACCACACCCGACCGGGGCGGGTCAGCCCGGGATCCGGCGGCGAGTAGTACATGACGCCGGAGCCGGCGGTCACCATGCGGGCCTGCACCGGTCGGGTAGCCGCCGGGATGTCGAAGTGCGTGCCGTGCAACGCGTCCGCCGTCTCGTCCAGCCGGCGCTGCAGCCAGCTCACCAGCTCCTCGCCGACCGACACCGAGGCGCCGTCCCGCCGGTCCAGGATGTCCCGGGCGGTGGGCAGGTCGTCCTCGCCGGTGAGCTCCCGAGCCAGCGCGGTGGCCAGGTCCGTCAGCCGGCGCAGCTCGGACCACCCGTAGTCGTACAACTCGGCCAGTTCCACCCGCGCCCCGAGGAAGGCCCGCGAGGTGACCTGGTAGATGTCCGCGCCGACGGGGTCGGAGTCGCTCGCCCTCGCCAACAGGTCTCGGCGCAGGAAGGTGACGAACCCGTTGGCCGCCGCGCTCGCCTGCTCGGCCGCCCGGGCCAGCCGGCCGGCCAGCCGGCCGTCCTCGGGGTACTCCCCGGCCAGTGCCCGGTAGAAGTCCGTCCCGTCCGGGTCGATCCAGCTCGCGCACTGGTCGGCGACGATCCGGACTTGGCGGGCGGCGATGCGATGGCCGCGGCGCGCCGACTCGGTGAGCGTGGCCGCATAGGCTCG
>DASSTH010000626.1:0-3812 GCA_035708025.1 Nakamurella sp.
GGACGGTGCCGCCGCCGCGAGGCAGCGAGTCCAGCAGCGCCACCGCGGCGGCGTCCTTGGCGGCGATCAACTGCGGCTCCCGGATCATGCGCAGCCCGGCCGACAGTTCGGCGTCGTCGCGGTGGAAGTCGGGCAGCAGTCGGGCGACCGCGGGATCCTCCGGTGGCTGCGACGGACCCACCGTCACGCCGGTGATGCCGGTCAGCGGATCGGCCGGGATGGAGGTCCGCCGGTCGGCGAGCAGGGTGCGCACCTGATCGACCAGGTCGGCCAGCAGCCGCGCCTCGATGGGTTCGAAGGTCGCGGTGTAGCGGCCCATGCGCGAACGGAACAGACGCACGTCGAGACTGGCCTCAGCGATCCGCGGCCATGGTGGCCCACAGGCCCGCGGCCTGCAGCTTGGCCACCACGGCCTCCATGGCGTCCCGGGTGCCGTGCGCCACGGTGGCCCGGCCCTTGTGGTGCACGTCCAGCATGAGCTTCTCGGCCTTCGGCCGCGGGTGCCCGAGCAGCGTCTGGAACACGTAGGTGACGTACGACATCAGGTTCACCGGATCGTTCCAGACGATCGCCACCCAGGGCACCTGCTCGGCGGTGACGACGTCCTCGGTGACATCGACCCCGGGCAGGACCTCGGTCGCGGGTGCGGTAGTCACGGGTCCAGTTTGGCACGGCCCGTCAGAGCACCTCGGTGACGTGACCGCGGGGCCGTGCGGACCGGCTGGTTAGGCTCTGGGCGTGATCACGTCCGGGTCCACCGCGCTGCTCACCGACCAGTACGAGCTGACCATGCTGCAGGCGGCACTGGCGCACGGCACCGCGGACCGGCCCTGCACCTTCGAGGTGTTCGCCCGCCGGCTGCCGGACGGCCGGCGGTACGGCGTGGTGGCCGGTACCGCGCGGGTACTGCAGGCCATCGCCGACTTCCGCTTCGACGACGAGACGCTGGCCCGGCTGGAGCCGGTGCTGGACCGCCGCACCCTGGATCACCTGGCCGGTTACCGGTTCGACGGCGACATCGACGGCTATCCGGAGGGCGAGCTGTACTTCCCGGGTTCGCCGGTGCTCACCGTCACCGGGAGTTTCGGGTCCGCGGTGGTGCTGGAGACGCTGGTGCTGTCGGTGCTGAACCACGACTGCGCGGTCGCCTCGGCCGCCGCGCGGATGGTCACCGCGGCGGACGGCCGGGGGCTGATCGAGATGGGCTCCCGCCGGGCGCATGAGCAGGCCGCGGTGGCGGCGGCCCGGGCGGCGTACCTGGCCGGATTCGGGTCCACCTCCAACCTGGAGGCCGGGCGGCGGTACGGCGTGCCGACCACCGGTACGGCCGCGCATGCGTTCACCCTGCTGCACGACAGCGAGACCGAGGCGTTCGCCGCCCAGGTGGCGGCGCTCGGCGTGGGCACCACGTTGCTGGTGGACACCTACGACATCACCGCCGGCATCCGTACCGCGATCGAGGTGGCCGGGCCCGGGCTGGGTGCGGTGCGGATCGACTCCGGCGACCTGGGGGTGTTGGCCAGGGCCGCCCGCGAACAGCTGGATTCGCTGGGCGCCACCGGCACCAAGATCGTGCTGTCCGGCGACCTGGACGAGTACGCGATCGCCGCGCTGCGCGGGGACCCGGTGGACGCCTACGGGGTGGGCACCTCGGTGGTGACGGGATCCGGCGCACCGACCGCCGGCATGGTCTACAAGCTGGTGGAGGTGCAGGGCCGGCCGGTGGCCAAGCGCAGCGAGCACAAGCAGACCAACGGCGGCCGCAAGTCGGTGCTGCGCCGGCACAAGCCGACCGGGACCGCCACCGAGGAGGTGGTGCACCGGGTGTCCGGTCCGACGCCGCAGGCGGGCCCGGACGACCGGCCCATCCCGGTGCCGCTGGTGCGCGGCGGCCGGCCGGTGGACGGCCTGCCGACGCTGCAGCAGTCCCGCGAGCACCTGTCGCGGGCGCTGGTGACCCTGCCCTGGGAGGGGCTGAGCCTGTCCAAGGGCGACCCGGCGATCCCGACCATCATGTACGCCGGATGAGCCCGCGCGACGCACGGTGTCCGATCGTTCGCTCGGCACTCCGCTCCCGGCGCCTGCGACTGTGACATCAGCGTCGCTGCGCGCCGCAGACCTCGCTTCGACCTCGCCCACGGAGGACCGACCCATGACCATCGGCTACAGCCCGTCCAGCGCCCTGGTGGTGGTGGACATGCAGCACGACTTCGCCGACCCGGCCGGGTCGCTGTACGTGCGTGGCGGCGAGGACATCGTCCCGGCCATCGCGGCCGAGATCGACGCCGCCCAGCGGGCCGGGGCCACCGTGGTGTACACCCAGGACTGGCACCCGCCGCACACCCCGCACTTCGCGCAGGACGGTGGCATCTGGCCGGTGCACTGCGTGATCGACTCCCCCGGCGCCGAGTTCGTCCCCGGCCTGCCGGTGGTGGGGCCGGTGGTGCGCAAGGGCTCCGGCCCGGAGGACGGTTACTCCGGCTTCTCCGTGCTGGACCTGACCACCGGCGCGACCAGGGGCACCGAGCTGTCCACCATCCTGGACGAGGCCGGGGTGATGTCGCTGACGGTGGTGGGGCTGGCCGGCGATTGGTGCGTCAAGGCGACGGCCATCGACGGGGTGCGGCTGGGCTACACCGTCACCGTGCCGTTGGCGCTGACCCGTTTCGTGGAGCTCAACCCCGGTGACGGGGCCGCGGCGGTGGACGCGATGCGGGAGGCCGGCGTCACCCTCCTGCAGTGACGGGGCCTGCTCCCGCGGTGGCGGTCCAGCCCGACCACCGCGTCACCGCCGCCCACACCACCGGCCCGGCCGGCGGCTCGAGCCGGTACTGCGGATACTTCTCGATCAGGGCGTGCACCGCCCGGCGGTGACGGGCATCGGCGGGGTCGGACACGACGGTGGCGACCGCGTCGGCGCGGACCCACCACAGCGCCGACCAGTCGTCCCGGTAGCGGTCCGCCAGGAACGCCACCTGCGGGTTTTGGGCAATGTTGGCCAGCCGGCGCAGCCTGGTGGACCGCTTGGGCTTGCGGTCCACCGCGAACACCACGACGGACCCGTCACCAACGGGCGCCGACGCCCTGACGGGTGCGTCACCGCCGGGCGCGGAAGCCCCGACGGGCTCGTCACCGCCGGGCGCCGATGCCCCGGCGGGCTCGTCACCGCCAGTCGCGCCTTCTCCGGCAGGGCCGCCCCGCTCGTCGGCGGCGATCACCGCGAAGGTGACCGGCACCAGGTGTGGCCGGCCGTCGGCGCCGACCGTCGCCAGCCGGGCGACGGGCTCAGCGGTGAACCGTCGCCGGGCGTCCTGGGTGTTCATGGAGTCTCATGATCCGGCACGCCCGCGGCGTGGTGCCGCCCGACCGCCCGGCCGGCGCCCGGCGCGCTCCCCGGGGTGTCGCCGGCCGGTGGGCCGGTCAGTGGTGGCGCAGCGCGTCGACCAGCTCGCCCTTGTTCATGCTGGAGCGGCCCTCGATGCCGATCTCCCGGGCCCGGTCGCGCAGCTGCGACACCGTCATGTCCTCGTAGGAGCCGGACTTGCCGCCCTTCCCGCCGACCTTGGACCGGGAGGAGCCGGCCGACGCATTGGCGATCCGCGCCGACTTCTGCTTGCTGTTGCCCTCGTCCCGTAGCTTCTCGTACAGCTTCTTGTCCTTGACGCTCGGCCCAGGGCTCCGACCCGGCATGCTGGTCACCCGCCTCGGTTCGTCGGGGCGGCCCGACACCGCCCCGCTCGCGTCCAGGCGTACCCGTTCCGCCCCGGATGATCACCCCGGCCCCGCATGGATCAACTCGCCAGGCATGGACG
>DASSTH010000627.1:0-5853 GCA_035708025.1 Nakamurella sp.
GCAAGGTGCGGCGCGGGGCCATGAGGGGTTCTCCTGTGCGAAGAGCGGCGAGCCCTGGTCGGGGGAAGGGCCGGACCCCGGCCGCGGCCGCCGTTGCGGGTGGGTGCGGCACGATCATAGTGACCGGCTCCCCGTTCATCGGGGTCGCTGTCGGCCGCTCTCCGGGCAGCCGGACCGGCGGTGGTAATGGGACGCCACGGGATGGGCCGGCGCGGATCAACTTCACGCCGAATCGGACGTATCGGGCCGGATTCCTGCACTTTGATCCTCGCCGCCGGAAGTTGATCCGCGCCGGGCAGGGTGGGCTGGGGACCCCCGGGGGCGCATATGCCAAGTGTGACGAAACCGTTATCGATAACGTTTGACATGGCCGCGCATCCCGGCCAGGCTCTGTGTGTGCGAGGTCACTGAACCCTGCGCCCGTCCCCGACGAGAACCGGGAGGTCCGTCATGACACGAAGGATCCGAGGCGCGATGGTCGTCGCGCTGACCGCGAGCGTTGCGCTGCTGGCCGCGGCCTGCGGAGGCGGTTCGGCCGCCCCCGACTCCGGCAGTTCGGCAGGAGGCAGCACGGCGGGCGGCGACACGGCGGGTGGCAGTACCGCGGGTGGCGGCGACTCGCAGTCCGCCGGATCACCCACGTCCGGATCGGCGGATGGCGGCGAGCCCGTCACCATGACCCTGTGGACCAACGCGACCACCGGGCCGGGCTCGAAGTTCTTCGAGGACACCATCAAGTCCTTCGAGGCGGCACATCCCTCCGTCACGATCAAGATGCAGATCGTGCAGAACGAGGACCTGGACGGGAAGCTGCAGACCGCCCTGCAGGGCGGCGAGGGCTCCGCGCCGGACATCTTCCTGCAGCGCGGCGGCGGCAAGCTGGCCGACATGGTCAAGGCCTCGCAGGTCCTGGACATCAGCGACGCCATCACCGACGAGACCAAGGCGGCGGTCGGGGCCGGCGCGTTCGCCGCGGAGCAGGTGGACGGCAAGACCTACGCCATGCCGGTGGCCGTGCTGCCCGGCGGGTTCTGGTACAGCAAGGACGTCTTCGACAAGGCGGGCATCAGCACGCCGCCGGCCACTCTGGACGAGCTGAACGCGGCCGTCGACAAGCTCAAGGCCGCCGGCGTCGCACCGATCGCGCTCGGCGGCAAGGACGGGTGGCCCGCGGGTCACTGGTATTACTGGTTCGCCCTGCGCGAGTGCAGCCAGGACGTGCTCAACTCGACCGCATCGACGCTCAAGTTCGACGACCCGTGCTGGCTCAAGGCCGGCCAGGACGTGGAGAAGTTCGCCGCCAGCAAGCCGTTCAACGAGGGCTTCCTCACCACCTCGGCCCAGCAGGGGGCGGGCAGCTCCGCCGGGATGATCGCCAACCACAAGGCGGGTGCGGAATTGATGGGCGCCTGGGACCCGGGCGTGATCGGCTCGCTCACCCCGGACCAGAAGCCGCTGCCCGACCTCGGTTTCTTCCCGTTCGTCAGCGTGCCGGGCGGGCAGGGCGACCCCAAGGCGATCATGGGCGGGGTGGACGGCTACTCGTGCTCGGCCTGGGCGCCGAAGCAGGCGTGCACCGAATTCCTGAACTACCTGACCACGACCGACGTGCAGAAGGCCTACTACGAGGCGTTCCAGGCTCCCCCGGTGAACAAGACCGCCCAGGAGGTCGTCACCGAGCCCTATCTGAAGACCGTCATCGCCGCGTTCAACGACGCACCGTACGTGTCGCAGTGGCTGGACACCCTGTACGGGCAGACCGTCGGTGGCGCGCTCAACGATGCGGTGGTCGCCCTGTTGGCCGGTCAGGGTTCGCCGCAGGACATCATCGATGCGGTGAACAACGCGAGCTGACCCGACCTCTCCCGAGATGAGCGAGCCGATCCGGAGCTCCATGGCGGCACTGGATCACCGGCCGCCCGCCGGGGACGACGCGACGGCGTCACCCCCGGCGGGGCGGGTCGGGCGGCGCCGCACCTCCCGCCGGGAGCGCCTGGAGATCGCCATCCTGGTCGGGCCGGCCATCATCGTCTTCGTCACCTTCGTGATCGTCCCGGTGGTGCTGGCCGCCTACTACGGGTTCTACAAGTGGAGCGGCTTCGGCAAGCCGACCGACTTCGTCGCCTTCGACAACTACGTCCGCATCCTGACCGACAGCAAGTTCCAGAAGGCCCTGCTGCACAACGCCTCCATCGTCGGGCTCTCGCTGCTCATCCAGGGTCCGCTGGCGATCCTGATCGCGTTGCTGATGAACCGGCAGATCAAGGGCCGCTCGGTGATCCGGGTGCTGGTCTTCATCCCCTGGGTGGTCGCGGAGGTCATCGCGGCGACCGGCTGGAACCTCATGCTGTCCACCCAGGGCGCGCTGAACGACCTGCTGCGCAACCTGGGACTGGACGGTCTGACCAACGACTGGCTGGCCAATCCGTCGATCGCGATCTGGTCGCTGATGCTGATCCTCACCTGGAAGTACCTGGGCTTCGCGATCATCCTGTTCATGGCGGGCATGCAGAACATCCCGACCGACCTGTACGAGGCGGCCGCGGTGGACGGGGCCTCGTATTGGCAGATGCAGTGGCGGATCACCCTCCCGCTGCTGGCGCCGACCATCCGGATCTGGGCCTTCCTGTCCATCATCGGGTCGCTGCAACTGTTCGACCTGGTCTACATCATCTGGCGCCGGGTGGACGGCGTGGCGGGGGTGTCCACCATGGCGACCTACATGGTCCGGTTCGGCCGGGACGCCGGGCAGTACGGCATGGGCAGCGCCATCGCGGTGGTGCTCTTCGTGATCTCGCTGATCGTCGCGCTCGGCTATCAGCGCGTGGTGTTGCGTCGCGATACCCAGGGCGCCGTCACCGGAGCCGTGCGGTGACCGCGGCGACCGCGCAGCGACCCGCTGCCGAGCCGCCGCCGGTGGAGTTCCGTGCGGCCAGGTTGCCGTGGGGAAGCCCGGCCACCTATCTGGTGGCGCTGTGCGCCATCGCCTTCTCCATGGGCCCGGTGCTGTACATCGTGCTCGGTGGCTTCCGCAGCAACGCCGAGATCACCGTCAGCCCGGCCGGGTTGCCCAGCCCATGGCACTGGGGCAACTACTACCGGGTGCTGGTCAACCCCACGTTCTGGACGCAGTTCTCCAACTCGCTGATCGTCTCGCTGGCGACTACCGCCGGGGTGGTGGCGATCGGGGTGATGGCTAGCTACGTGCTGGCGCGATACACCTTCCGCGGACGTGGCTTCCTGTACGCGCTGTTCGCGGCCGGGTTGATGTTCCCCGTCACCGCCGCCATCACGCCGCTGTACCTGCTGCTGAAGGACATCGGCCTGCTGGACTCGCTGGCCGGCGTGATCATTCCGCAGATCGCGTTCGCGTTGCCCACCACCATCATCATCCTGGTGCCGTTCCTGCGCGCGATCCCGCGGGAGATCGAAGAGGCCGCCATCGTCGACGGCTGCAGCAGGCTGTCGTTCTTCTACCGCATGGTGATCCCACTGTCCCGGCCCGGCGTGCTGACCACCGGCATCCTGGCGTTCGTGGCCAGCTGGAACGCGTACCTGCTGCCGCTGTTCATCCTCAACGACCGCGGCGACTTCACCCTGCCGTTGGGCGTCCAGCAGTTCAGTTCGCAGTACTCCACCGACACCGCGATGGTGCTGGCCTTCACCTCGCTGTCCATGCTGCCGGCGGTGCTGTTCTTCTCGATCTTCGAACGCCGGATCGTCGGCGGCCTCACCGGCGCGGTCAAGGGCTGACGGGTCAGCCGCGGGCGCCCAGCAGGTGCTCCAGCGCCAGCTGGTTGAGCCGCACCACGCCGTAGCCCCGTCGGCCGGCCGCGTCCGGGTCGAAATCCTCGAACGCCGAGCGGTCGGCGAGCAGGTCGGCGTGGCCCTCGCCGGGGGCGAGGGTGGGCCGGGCCAGGTCGGCCACCCCGGTGGCGGAGATCGCCTCGGCGACCTCCGGGTCGGCCCGGAACGCGCGGGCGCGTTCCCGCAGCAGCAGGTAGGTGCTCATATTCGCGGCCGCGGAATCCCAGACCCCGTCGATGTTCTCGGTGCGCAGCGGCTTGTAGTCGAAGTGCCGTGGTCCGTCGTAGGCCGGCCGGCCGTCCAGGAACCCGTTCTCCAGCAGGTCCACCAGGAAGAAGGCGTTGAGCAGGTCGCCGTGGCCGAACACCAGGTCCTGGTCGTACTTGATGGAGCGCTGCCCGTTCAGGTCGATGTGGAACAGCTTGCCGGCCCACAGCGCCTGGGCGATGCCGTGCGCGAAGTTCAGCCCGGCCATCTGCTCGTGGCCCACCTCCGGGTTGACGCCCACCATGTCGGCGTGCTCCAGCCGCTCGATGAACGCCAGCGCGTGGCCGACGGTGGGCAGCAGGATGTCGCCGCGCGGCTCGTTCGGCTTGGGCTCGATGGCGAACCGGATCGAGTAGCCCTGGTCGATGACGTATTGGGCCAGCGTGTCGATGGCCTCCCGGTAACGGTCCAGGGCGGCCCGGATGTCCTTGGCCGCATCGGATTCCGCGCCCTCCCGGCCGCCCCAGAACACGTAGGTGCGCGCGCCCAGGCCGGCCGCCAGATCGAGGTTCCGCATTACCTTGCGCAGCGCGAACCGGCGGACCGACCGGTCGTTGCTGGTGAAGGCGCCGTCCTTGAACACCGGGTGGGTGAACAGGTTGGTCGTCATCATCGGGACCACCAGGCCGGTCTGCTGCAGCGCCGCGGTGAACCGGGCGATGTGCGAGTCGCGTTCCGCGTCGTCGGCCCCGAACGGGATGAGGTCGTCGTCGTGGAAGGTGATGCCGTAGGCGCCGAGGTCGGCCAGTCGGTGCACGGACTCCACCGGGTCGAGCGGGGGCCGGGTGGCGTCGCCGAACGGGTCGCGGGCCGGCCAGCCCACCGTCCACAGGCCGAAGCTGAACTTGTCCTCCGGGGTCGGTCGCATCGTCACGCTCTCCCTCCTGTCTGCGGGCTCGCCGTGGGCTCGAGTACCCGGTCGGGTCCGACGATCCGTGCGCTGCCGGTCATCTGCACGCGGATGATGGCGCGATGGTCCGCGCTGGACGGACCCACCCGCAGTTCCACGGCGCCGTGGTCCACCCGCCGTTGCAGGTCTATGCCGGTGTAGGAGGCCTGATCGGCGTGCAGGTCGATGCGCAGCGTGCGCTGCTCGCCCGGGGCCAGGTCCACCCGCGGCGCGGCGACCAGGTACTGCTCCGGCCGGGACACCTGGGCCACCGGATCGTGCAGGTAGACCTGCACCACTTCGGAGGTGGGGATCGTGCCGTCATTGCGCAGGGTCACCGTCAGCGCGCAGGTTCCGTCGGTGGGCCAACTGTCGGACTCGGCGGTCACGCCGACCCAGGTGGCCGGCGCGTAGGACAAGCCGTGCCCGAACGGGAACAGCGGGGTGGGATCGACGGTGCTGACCTCGCTGCGCAGGCCGAGCCGCGGCGCCAGATAGGTGGACGGCTGGCTGGATCCGGCCGCCGGGAAGCTCACCGGCAGCCGTCCGGACGGGTTCACCCGCCCGGAGAGCACCGCGGCCAGCGCCTCCGCGCCGCGCTGGCCGGGGAAGAAGCCGCACAACACCGCGGCCAGCCGATCGATCTGGCGCGACAGCTCGTACGGGCGGCCCACCAGCAGCACCAGCACCACCGGGGTGCCGGTGGCGATCAGTGCCTCCAGCAGGTCCTCCTGGCGTCCCGGCAACCGCAGATCCGCTGCGTCACAACCCTCTCCAGAGGTGCCCCGGCCGAACAGCCCGGCCTGATCGCCGAGCACCGCGACGCAGACGTCGGCGCCTGCGGCGCAGGCCGCCGCCTCGGCGATCTGTTCGTCGGTGCTGTCCAGCAC
>DASSTH010000628.1:0-4308 GCA_035708025.1 Nakamurella sp.
GGTGGCCGTTCGCAACGGCGGTAGCAGCGGCAGCGGCCGAAACGGGGGCAGCGGCGACAGCGGCGGCAGCGGCCGGAACGGCGACGGTGACGGTCCGGCGGGGAGCACTTTGTGAGCCGCCGCCCGCCATCGCCGCCCCCCGACCTGCCCGGCTACTCGGTGACCCGGCTGCTGGGTTCCGGCGGCTTCGCCGACGTGTACCTGTACGCCCAGGCGTTGCCCCGGCGCAACGTCGCCATCAAGGTGCTCATCCCGGGCGCCGCCGACGAGGGCATGCTGGCCCAGTTCAACGCCGAGGCCAACCTGATGGCCGCGCTGTCCACGCACCCGGCGATCGTGACCATCTACCAGGCGGGCATCGCCGGTGACGGCCGGCCGTACCTGGTGATGGAGTACTGCTCCCGCCCCAACCTGTCGGTGCGCTACCGCGCCGAGCGGCTGTCGGTGGCCGAGGTGCTGAGCATCGGGGTGCGCATCGCCGGGGCGGTGGAGACCGCGCACCGGGCCGGGATCCTGCACCGGGACATCAAGCCCGCGAACGTGCTGACCACCGACTTCGGCCACCCGGTGCTGTCCGACTTCGGCATCTCGGTGTCCCGGGGGAGCTCCGCGATGCCCGGCGGCGCGATCGGCATGAGCATTCCGTGGACCGCTCCGGAGATGTTCGCGGCGCGGTCGGATGCGGCCGGGACCGGCGACGAGCGCAGTGACATCTACTCGCTGGCCGCCACCGTGTACACGGTGCTGGCCCGGCGCTCGCCGTTCGACCGGCCCGGGGGCCCGAACGGCACGGCCGACCTGATCGGACGGATCCGCACCACCCCGGTGCCGCCGCTGGGCCGGTCCGACGTGCCGCCCGCGCTGGAGCGTGTGCTGGCCCGGGCGATGGACAAGAACCCCGCCGCCCGGCACGCCTCGGCGCTGGACTTCGCCCGCGCGCTGCAACGGGTAGAGACCGAGTTGAGGCTGGCCGTCACCCCGGTGGACGTGCTGGCGGAGGAACCGGCCGCGATCACGCGTCAGCAGCAGGGCGGGATGGCCACCCGGGTGCGCTCACTCACAGTGGTCGACCCGGCCGCGGAACCGGACGCGCTCGGACACGCCGGACCCGGGCACGCTGGCCCGGGGCGGCTGGGCTCGGTTTCGGTAGTCGCGACGCACGGCGGCCCGGCCGACGCCGTCGTGCCGGCACCCGCCGGCCATCCCACCCGGAACCCGCGCACCACCGGACCGGATCCCGGTCCTCCCGCCGCGGACGTCGACACCGCGCCACGCGGCGGTCGCCCGAGTCCCGGCCGGCGCTCCCGGCTGCCGATACTGGTCGGCGGCGGCTTCCTGCTGGTGGCGGCCGCCCTGATCGCCGCGCTGCTGCTCACCCGCGGCGGCCAGACCCCACCGCCCCCGGACAACGGCGGCGATCACCTGACCACCGCCAGCACCGCCGGCGACCCGCTGGGCGCGGCCGTGCCGCAGCCGGACGGGCTGACCGGCCGGCGGACCGGGGACGCGGTGGTGTTCCACTGGACCAACCCGCAGCCCAAGGACGGCGACTCGTTCCAGTGGTACCGCACCGACCAGGGCGTCAGCCCGGAGCGGCACGTCACCCGGCAGCCGGTCGCCACGGTGCGTGCACCGGGCCGGGTGTGCATTGCGGTGATACTGGTGCGAGGTGACGGAACGTCATCACCCGAGCCGGCGCGGGCCTGTGGCACCAGCAGCGGACCGAGCACGGCCGGTACATCGTGACCAGGGGGCCGGACGATGACCATGCACGTGGAGTTCTGCGGGGAGTGGACCAAGCTCGACCCCGACCGGGTGTTCACCATCGGCCGTGACGGGGACCTGCAGATCGACGACAATCCCTACCTGCACCGGCACTTCCTGCAACTGAGCAACGTCGACGGCCTGTGGTGGCTGGCCAACACCGGCTCCCGGCTGTCCGCCACGGTGTGCGACGTCGCCGGCTCGGTGCAGGCCTGGCTGGCCCCCGGGGCCCGGCTGCCGCTGGTGTTCGCCGAGACCACCGTGCTGTTCACCGCCGGCCCGACGACCTACGAGGTGACGTTGGTCGGTGACGAGCCCACGTTCAGCCCCAGCGAGGTGGGCCGCGCCGAGTCGGGCGAGACCACCATCGGCCCGGTCGTGCTGACCGACTCGCAGAAGGCGCTGATCGTGGCGCTGGCCGAACCGCTGCTGCGCCGGGACGGCACCGGCACCAGCGCCATCCCGTCGTCCAAGCAGGCGGCCGACCGGCTGGGCTGGGAACTCACCAGGTTCAACCGCAAGCTGGACAACGTCTGCGACAAGCTGGCCCGCCGCGGGGTGCGCGGGCTGCGCGGCGGGCCCGGTCAGCTGGCGGTGAACCGCCGGGCCCGGCTGGTGGAGCACGCGGTCGCCTCCCGGCTGGTGACGCAGTCCGACCTGGTGCTGCTGGACGCCCAGACGTGACCACGCGGCGGTGTGCGGTCTGACCCGAACGGGTAGGGGCTCTGCGCCGAGCGTGGGATACTGGCCGCGCGAGAGGTGCCGCACCGTCGGGGCAGTGCGGGCACCTGACGCCGCTGCGCGTGCCCCGGGGATATGGGGGCTGCAGCGGTGACGACGGGCCGGGTGGGACGCTCCGCGCATCCCCGCCCGCACGGTCGCATGCTGGCCGCCGTGGCCGGCTTCACCGCCGCCGCCGTCGTGCTCGGGGTGCTGGTCGGCCGGTCCGACGGATATGCGGCCACCTCGGTGGATGCCGACCCGCAGGACGTCTGGGTGACCAACCCGGCGCAGTACCTGGTGGGGCGGGTCAACACCCAGATCGACGAATTGGATTCCGCCGCGCTGTTGGACGGCGACGGCTACGACGTGCTGCAGGACGGCCGCCGGGTGCTGGTGGTCGATCCGGACAACCACCGGCTGCGTGCCCTGGACGTGGCCACCGTGTCGCTGGGCCCGCCGGTGCGGCTGCCCGACCGGGCCTCGGTGGCACTCGGCGGTGACGTGCTGGCGGTGGCCGACCGGGCCACCGGGGCGGTGTGGGTCGTACCGGCCGACGCGCTGCCCGCCGCCGCGATCGCCGACGCGGACCCGGCATTCCGGTCCGCGCCGGGGGTGGCGGTGACCGCCGCCGCGGACGGCACGGTCGCCGCGGTCGCCCCGGGCGCCCGGGCGGTGCTGGTGCTGCCCGCGGGCGGCGGCGCCCCCCGGCAGGTCCCGCTGGCCGCCCCGGCTCCGTCCGAGTCCGCCGGCCGGCCAGCCGCACCGCCCGCCCCGGACGGCGACCCCCGGTCCGGGGACGACCGCCAGGCGACGGTGACGGTCACCATGGTGGGCGACACCCCGGTGGTGCTGGACGCCGCGGCCGGCCGGCTGTGGGCCGCCGGCCGGTCGTTCCGGTTGCCGGCCGGCAGCGCCGATCCGGTGCTGCAGCAGCCCGGCCCGTCGGCGGCCGCCGTGCTGGTGGCCACCGACGCGGCGCTGCTGCGGGTGTCGCTGGCGGATGGCACGGTGCAGGCCTTCGACCCGGGCGTCCGCGGCCGGCCAGCCGCCCCGGTGTGGCTGCGCGGCTGCGCGCACGGCGCGTGGGCCGGTGCCACCCCCAGCTACCTGCGGTGGTGCGGGTCGGTACCGACCATCCGGCCGGTCCCCACCGGCCCGGACGGCACCGACGCCGGGGGCGGCAGCCTGGTGTTCCGGGTCAACGGCGACACCATGGTGCTCAACGACGTGGCGACCGGCAACGTGTGGGTGCCGGACGACGCCATGGTGCTGGTCAACAACTGGCAACAGGTCGCCCCGCAACGGCAGCAGAGCGCCGACGACGCGCAACAACCCGACCCGGGACGGGCGAGCCGGCTGACGCTCAGCCGGACGGACTGCTCCGGAGGCATGTCACCGCCGGATGCGGCCGATGACGATCTGGGGGTGCGCTCCGGGCGGCCGGTGGTGCTGCCGGTGATGAGCAACGACGTGGTCAGCGACTGCTCGGTGACGGTGATCGACCAGGTATCACCGCTGCCGCCGGACCTGGGCTCGGTGCGGATCGTGGACGCCGGCCGAGCATTGCAGGTGACCACGGACGCCGCCGTCACCGGCGACCTACCGGCCATCCACTACCGGATCTCGGACGGCGCCGGACACAGCGCGCAGGCCACCGCCGCGGTCCACGTGGTGCCGGACGACCAGCACCCGCCGCCCGCCATGCTGCGCGACTCGGCGGCCGTGGTCGCGCTCGGCGGCACCACCACCCGGAACGTGCTCACCGACTGGATCTCGCCGGCCGGTGACCCGCTGTTCCTCACCGGTGCCCGCACCGACGAC
>DASSTH010000629.1:0-14643 GCA_035708025.1 Nakamurella sp.
CACGAAGGGAGCGCCGGCCAACGAGACCCGCACGGCGATCATGTACATCGCCAACGTCGGGCTGAGCCAGTACCGGCAGGGGGCCGCGGCGGCCATGAGCTACATCCTGGCGCTCATCCTGATCCTGATCTCGCTGGTGAACTTCCGGTTGTTCCGGGAACGGGAGCGGTGATGACGGCCGCGGCGGCGACCTACCGCTATCGGCCCGCCCCGGTTCGGCGGCGGACGGGCTGGGGCATGGTGCGCCGCGTGCTGTTCTGGCTCACCATCGCCGCGCTGACGGCGGTCTTCCTCGCACCCTTGCTGTGGATGCTGGCCACCTCGTTCAAGACGAACGAGGACGCCACCCGGCTGCCGCTGTCGTGGATCCCCAGGCCGCTGACCACGCAGGCCTACCGGCAATTGTTCGACCCCGCCTCGCACACTCCGGTGCTGCAGTGGTTCGGCAACAGCCTGGCGGTCGCGGTGGGCACCACCCTGCTCGTCCTGGTGGTCGATTCCATGGCGGCCTATGCGTTGGCCCGGTTGCACTTCGCCGGCCGGTCGGCGGTGTTCGCGGTGGTGGTCGGGACGATCTTCGTTCCGGCGTTCGTCTTCCTGGTTCCCAACTTCCTGATCGTCTCCCGGCTCGGCTGGCTGGACTCGTGGTGGGCGTTGATCGTTCCCGCGGCGGCGGGCGCGTTCGGCGTGTTCTTCCTGCGGCAGTTCTTCCTGTCACTGCCGCGCGAACTGGAGGAGTCCGCGCGCATCGACGGAGCCAACCAGTGGCAGACGTTCACCAGGATCGTGCTGCCCAACGCGCGACCGGCGTTGGCCACCCTGGCGGTGTTGACCTTCCTGACGAGTTGGAACGACTTCCTCTGGCCCATCTACGTGTTGTTCAGCCCCGGCATGCTCACGCTGCCGGCGGGTCTGTCGACCCTGCAGGGCGAGTCGACCACGAAGTACCCGGTGATCATGGCGGGTGCCGTGGTCGCCTGCGTGCCGGTGCTGCTGCTGTTCGTACTGGCGCAGCGGTATGTGGTGGAGAGCGTGGTCAGATCCGGGATCAAGGGCTGATGCGCACCCATCGGCCGTGGGTGCTGCTGGCCGCGGTGCTGGTGCTGAGCGGTTGCGCGCGCAGCGGCGGCGATGCCGGGTCCGGGCCGCCGTCCGGCGCGGTCCTGCAGTCCCCGTCACCGTCCGGGCCGGCCGTGACGAGCGTGCCCGCCGGGCAGTTCAGCAATCCGGTGCTGGCCGACGACTTCCCCGACCCGGCGGTGCTACATGTCGGCGACCGCTACTACGCCTACGCCACCCAGGGCTCGGGCAGCAACATCCAGACCGCCACCTCCAACGACCTGGTGCACTGGACGGCGGGACCGGACGCCTTGCCGACCGTCGGATCGTGGGCAAGCAGCGGCAACACCTGGGCGCCGGAGGTGATCGTCGTCGGATCGGCCTACGTCATGTTCTACGTCGCGCACGACAACGCCAGCGGCAGGCAATGCATCGGACGAGCACACGCCAGTTCGCCGGGCGGTCCTTTCGTGGACGGCCGGACGGAACCGCTGGTGTGTCAAACCGATCTCGGCGGATCCATCGATCCCGACCCGGTGCGGGACCCGGACGGCAGCGTCTACCTGTACTGGAAGAACGACGGGAACTGCTGCGGGCAACCGGTGCGGCTGTGGGCGCAACCACTCAACGCCGACGCCAGTGCGCTGCGGGGCACCGCGACCGAACTGTTCGGCAACACCAAGCCGTGGCAGGGCAATCTGATCGAGGCGCCGGAGATGCTGGTGCACCGCGGGCGGCACTATCTCTTCTACTCCGCCAACAACTACGCCTCGCCGGACTACGCGATCGGATACGCGACCTGCCGGGGGCCGCTGGGACCGTGCACCGACGCCTCCAAGGAGCCCCTGGTGGCCAGCGACGACGCAGCCGTCGGGCCCGGCCATTGCTATCCGGTGACGCTGGCCGACGGATCCACCTGGCTGCTGTACCACGCATGGAAGCCGGGCGCCGTCGGCACCAGCTATCCCGGCCGCGAACTGTGGCTGGACCGGCTGCGATGGGATGGCGACGTTCCACATCCGATCATGCCCGACCCGGGACCGCAGCCGGACCCACAGGCCTGAGCGTCCGCCGGTCCCGGTTTGCCGACGCGATGGGCACGCGTGCGGAAGATCGGTCCGCGGATCGCGTCCTCCCGCGGCGGGCCGTCACAGCCGAGCGGTCAAGGCGTCGGCCGCCTGCAACAGGTCACCGGCCCAGCGGATCCCGGGCCGCCGTCCGATGCGGTCGATCGGGCCGGATACCGACACCGCGGCGACGACGGAGCCGGACCGGTCGCGTACCGGCGCCGACACCGATGCCACCCCGGGCTCCCTTTCGGCCACCGACTGCGCCCACCCGCGCCGGCGTACCTCCGCCAGCACCTTGTCGGTGAACACGGCCTCCGCCAGCACCGCCCGTTGGGTGGCTTCGTCCGCCCAGGCGGTCAGCACCTTGGCACCCGAGCCGGCCCCCATGGACAGCCGGGCACCCAGCGGCACGGTGTCCCGCAGGCCGGATGGCGGTTCGGCGACCGCGATGCACACCCGCACCGTGCCGTCCGGCCGGTACAACTGCACACTCTCCCCGGTGCGGTCCCGCAGCCGCGGCAGCACCTCCGCCGCCGCTGCCACCAGCGGATCCGGCGAGCCCGCCGCCAGCACCGCCAGCAGCGGTCCGGGCCGCCAACGACCCTGCCCGTCCCGGGCCAACAGCCCGTGCACCTCCAACCCGACGGCCAGCCGGTGGGCCGTCGCCCGCGGCAACCCGGTGGCCGAGCACAACTCGCCCAGCCCGGCCGGTGCCACGGATGTCGCCCGGAGCACCGTGACCACTTTGTCAAGCACGCCGATGCCGCTAGACTGTCCCATATCCCGATATTAGCGTCTCAAATGTTGAGAAGTCCAGTGGTATCGAGGATGTTGTTCAGCATCGCCACGGCGGATGGCCGCGGCACACGGAATCCGCACGGCACGGATCGTGCGCGGGAAGGATTGGGCATGGGCCGGACACTGGCCGAGAAGGTCTGGGACGCACATGTGGTGCGCCGCGTCGAGGGCGAACCCGACCTGCTCTACATCGACATGCACCTGGTGCACGAGGTGACCAGCCCGCAGGCGTTCGAGGGGCTGCGGCAAGCGGGCCGACGAGTGCGCCGTCCGGACCTGACGCTGGCCACCGAGGATCACAACGTGCCGACCACCGGCATCCATCTGCCGATCGCGGATGCGGTCTCGCGCACCCAGGTGGAGACGTTGCGGGCGAACTGCGCCGAGTTCGGCGTCCGGCTGTTCCCGATGGGACATGCCGAGCAGGGCATCGTGCATGTGGTGGGTCCGCAGCTGGGGTTGACCCAGCCGGGCATGACGATCGTGTGCGGGGACTCGCACACGTCCACCCATGGTGCGTTCGGCGCGTTGGCCTTCGGCATCGGCACCAGTGAGGTCGAGCACGTCCTTGCCACCCAAACGCTGCCGCTCAAGCCGTTCCGCACCATGGCGATCACGGTCAACGGCGTACTGCCGGACGGCGTCACGGCCAAGGACCTGATCCTCGCCGTGATCGCCCGTATCGGCACCGGCGGCGGCCAGGGGTACGTGCTGGAGTACCGGGGCGAGGCGATCCGTGCGCTGTCCATGGAGGCCCGGATGACGGTGTGCAACATGTCGATCGAGGCCGGCGCGCGCGCCGGGATGATCGCGCCGGACGAGACCACGCTGGCGTACCTGCGGGGACGCCCGTACGCACCGGCCGGCCAGCAGTGGGACGCGGCGGTGCGCTACTGGACCGGTCTGGCCACGGATGACGACGCCGAGTTCGATGCCGAAGTCGTGCTGGAGGCAGCCGATCTGGCGCCCTTCGTCACCTGGGGCACCAATCCCGGCCAGGGGCTCCCGCTGTCCGCCGCGGTGCCGGACCCGGCCGACTTCGCCGAGGACAGCGAGCGGCAGGCGGCGGAGCGGGCGTTGGCCTACATGGACCTGCTACCCGGCACGCCTCTGCGGCAGATCCACGTGGACACGGTCTTTCTCGGCTCGTGCACCAACGGCCGCATCGAGGACCTGCGGACCGCCGCCGAGGTGCTGCGCGGCCGCCGGGTGGATCCGTCGGTGCGCATGCTCGTGGTACCCGGTTCCATGAAGGTCAAGGCCCAGGCCGAACAGGAGGGCCTGGACGGGGTGTTCACCGCCGCCGGCGCGGAGTGGCGCAGCGCCGGATGCTCCATGTGCCTTGGCATGAATCCCGACCAACTGGCGCCGGGTGAGCGCAGCGCATCCACCTCCAACCGCAACTTCGAGGGCCGGCAGGGCAAGGGCGGGCGTACCCACCTGGTCTCGCCCGCCGTGGCCGCGGCCACTGCGGTGCGCGGAACCCTCAGCTCCCCGGCGGACCTGCCGCCGCTGGCGGTGGCGGTCGGCTGACGGCCACCGGTCGTCCCGATCCGCGGCGACCACCGGGCCGACGCCCGACACCGGGCCCGCACCCCGACCGCCAGCACCGCCCTCACACCGCCCGACGACGCTTTTCGAAGGAGACACCCACCATGCAGGCGTTCACCACCCACACCGGAGTCGGGATACCGCTGCGCCGCAGCAACGTGGACACCGACCAGATCATCCCGGCGGTCTACCTCAAGCGGATCAGCCGGACCGGGTTCGAGGACGGGCTGTTCGCCGCCTGGCGCAGCCAGCCGGACTTCGTGCTCAACCATCCGGCATACGCGCCGGGCTCGGTGCTGGTGGCGGGACCCGATTTCGGCACCGGATCCTCCCGGGAACACGCGGTGTGGGCGCTGCTGGACTACGGGATCCGGGTGGTCATCTCCTCCAGGTTCGGAGACATCTTCCGTGGCAACGCAGGCAAGGGCGGCCTGCTGGCCGCTCAGGTGACGCCGGACGACGCCGAGTTGCTGCTGAAGTGGCTGGAGAACCACCCCGGCGCAACGGTGACGGTGGATCTGGGCGAGCAGCGCATCTCCTGCGGTTCGCTGGTGATCGGGTTCGCCATCGATCCCTACACCCGCTGGCGGCTGCTGGAGGGCCTGGACGACATCGCACTGACCTTGCGCCACGCCGATTCGATCACAGATTTTGAGCGGCGTCGATCGGACCTGCTACCCGCCGTCCCGGCCGGCTAACCACCCACTCCGGGCACCGGACGGTGCTCGATCCAGGCGCCATAGTCGTTGCCCAGCAACGATTCTGCACATTCCGGTAGACTGCGTGCCGAGCCGTCCGAGCCGCTCCGGGAGGGTCCCGGCGGCGCGCGGCGGACGTCCGAGAAGCCTTAGAAGGCACCGACTTGCGGGCGTGGCAAGTTGGAAAACCGGGCATATGCGTTTACCGTGTGCCTGCAGTCGGCCCGAGCGGGCCGGAAAAGTCCTGGGAGGGACAGTGAACAAGACCGATCTGATCAACAAGCTCGCCGAGCGGCTCGACGGGGACAAGAAGGCGGCCCAGAAGGCTGTCGAGGGCTTCATCGATCTGGTCCAACGGGAGGTGCAGCGCGGCCAGAAGGTGTCGATCTCCGGATTCGGCGTCTTCGAGAAGCGAGCTCGGGCCGCCCGCACCGCGCGCAACCCGCGCACCGGTGAGGCCGTGAAGGTCAAGAAGACCAATGTTCCGTCGTTCCGGGCCGGTACCGCCTTCAAGGACATCGTGTCCGGCAAGCTGAAGCTGCCCAAGGCGTCCGCCGGACTCACCACGGCCCGTGCGCTGACCGCCGCCGCGCGCGGCGGAGCCGCCAAGACGGCCGCCGCCACCAAGACGACCGCGTCCCGGGCGGCGACGGCGGCCAAGGCGGCACCGAAGGCCGCCAGCACCAGGACTTCCCGCGCCACCGCGGCGAAGCCGGCGGCCGCCAGCAAGCCGGCCGCCACCCGCCGGACGGCGGCCAAGGCCGCACCGAAGGCCGCCGCCGCCAAGACCACCACCCGCAGCACCGCCACCAAGGCGGCCGCCAGCAAGCCGGCCACCACCCGCCGGACGGCGGCCAAGGCCGCACCGAAGGCCGCCGCCGCCAAGCCCGCCGCGAAGCGGACCACCGCCAAGAAGAAGTAGTTCGTCCGCACGGACCGACTGCACCGCACTGCACCGATACCGGGGCCCGTCGCCAATCACGGCGCGGGCCCCGGTGTCGTGCCCGGTGCCGGCGGTCAGCTATCCGCCGCCAGGTACCGGTCGGCCTGGCGAAGTTGCTTGCCTTCGAAGCTGAGGAACCAGTACGCCCCCTTGGGCGTGGCGACCGTGGGCAGCGACAGGTCCCCCCGGCTGGCCAGCGACTTGACCACGCCGGGGATCACCCCACCCTGACTACACACCACCGGGGGTCCCGAACCGGCGTCCCGCAATGCCAGTTCGGTGACCCGGCGGCGGGCCGAGGCCGGATCACGCTGGTATTCCTGCTCGGACAGCAGCGGCTCCTCGCCGAGGGCCAGCCCGAGGTCCCGCACCAGCGGTTCCAGGGTTTGCCGGCACCTGGCCAGCGGCGCCGCGAAGGCCGCCGCCGGGCCGAACGCGGCCAGTTCCGTTGCCAGCGCCGCGGACTGCCGTAACCCCTTGGCGTCCAGCGGGCGGTCGTCGTCGTCCCCCGGGAAGGAGTCCCGCTGCCCGGCCCGCGCGTGCCGGACCAGCAGCAGGCCCGTCAGGTCTGCCGGTAGCGCGCAGAACGCGTCCAGCACTCCGCGGTCGAAGGCGTACTGCAACGCCTTGCGGGCCTTGCGGACCGGCAGCCAGTCCAGTCCGTCGACCTCCTTGTTGGGCCGGAACCGGCCCTCACCGGCCCGTGCGGAGAAGTAGTGCACGGTCTTGTGCCCGGATCCCACCGGATAGCTGACGGTGGTGATCTGCCGGCCCAGGGTCGCCGCGAATCCGGTCTCCTCGCGGGTCTCCCGGACCGCCGTCACCGGAAGGCTCTCGCCGCGCTGCACCTTGCCCTTGGGCAGTGACCAATCGCCGTAGCGCGGCCGGTGCACCAATGCGACCTTGATGCCGTGCTTGCGAGAGGGACGCCACAGCACCGCTCCCGCCGCCAGGATCGGCGCGGCATCACTCGCCACCCGTGGCCCTCCGCACCAACTCGGCCTGCATGTCGCGGCCCGGGCCGTCGGCAGGGGACCTCCGCCAGCCGTCGGGTGTCAGGATCCAGCAGCGGGTCTCGGGAGCCGCCATCATGGACAGGATGCCGGCCAGCCGCTCCACCGCGGACCGGTCGGTGACCCGCACCAGCGCCTCCACCCGGCGGTCCAGGTTCCGGTGCATCATGTCCGCGCTGCCGATCCAGTACTCCTCCCCGGCGCCGGCGGGCCCGCCCGAGGCGGTGCCGGTAGTGCCCGCGCCGCCGCCGAAGTGGACGATCCGCGAGTGCTCCAGGAACCGGCCCACCACCGAGCGGACGGTGATGTTCTCCGACAGGCCGGGCACTCCGGCGCGCAGCGCGCAGATCCCGCGCACGGTGACGTCCACCGTCACCCCCGCCTGGGACGCCCGGTACAGCGCGTCGATCACCTGCTCGTCGACGATGGAGTTCATCTTCAGCCGCACCAGCCCGCCGCGGCCCGCCCGTTGGTGGGCGATCTCCCGCTCGATCCGCTCGATGATGCCGGTGCGCACCGAATGCGGGGCCACCAGCAGGTTGCGGTACTCGGTCTGGCGGGAGTAGCCGGTCAGCACGTTGAACAGGTCGGTGAGGTCGGCGCCGATCTCGGGATCCACGGTCAGCAGGCCGAGATCCTCGTAGATGCGCGCGGTCTTCGGGTTGTAGTTGCCGGTTCCGACGTGGCAGTAGCGCCGGATCGTCGGCCCCTCCTGGCGCACCACCAGCGCCACCTTGCAGTGCGTCTTCAGGCCCACCAGGCCGTACACCACATGCACCCCGGCGCGCTCCAGCGCCTTGGCCCAGCTGATGTTCGCCTGCTCGTCGAACCGGGCCTTGATCTCCACCAGCACCACCACCTGCTTGCCGGCGGCGGCGGCGGAGATCAACGCGTCGACGATCGGCGAGTCGCCCGACGTGCGGTACAGCGTCTGCTTGATCGCCAGCACGCGCGGGTCGGCCGCCGCCTGTTCGATGAACCGCTGCACCGAGGTGGCGAACGATTCGTAGGGGTGGTGCAACAGCACGTCTCCGGCGCGCAACGTGGCGAACACGCTCTTGGGGGTCTCGCCCTCGGCGAAGGCCGGCGGGGTCGCCGGAACGAACGGCGGATCCTTCAGCGCGGGCCGGTCCAGCCCGTACAACTGCCACAGGCTGGACAGGTCCAGCAGTCCGGGAACCTCCACCGCGTCGGCCGGATCGACGTCGAGTTCGCCGAGCAACAGCGCCAGGATGCGTTCGCTGGTGGTGTCGGCGATCTCCAGCCGGACCGGTGGGCCGAACCGCCGGCGGGCGAGTTCTCGCTCCAGCGCCTGCAGGAGGTCCTCGTCGCGGTCCTCCTCGACCTCCACGTCGGCGTTGCGGGTCACCCGGAACGTCTGGTGCTCCACCACCTGCATGCCCGGGAACAGCTCGCCCAGGTGCGCCGCGATGAGGTCCTCGATCGGGAGGTAGTCGTCCGCCCCGCGGCGCACTCGCACGAAGCGGTCCACGTTGTTGGGCACCTTCAGCCGGGCGAACCGCTCCGCGCCGGTCTCCGGATCCCGCACGATGATCGCCATGTTCAGGCTCAGGCCGGAGATGTACGGGAACGGGTGCCCGGGGTCGACCGCGAGCGGGGTGAGCACCGGGAAGATCTGCTCGGTGAAGTACTGCGCCAGCCGCTCCCGGTCGCCCGAGTCGATCTGGTCCCAGTGCACCAGCCGGATGCCGGCCTCGGCCAGCGCGGGCAGCACCTCGTCGGTGAAGCACCGGCCCAGCCGCTCCACCAGTTCCTGGGTGCGCGCCGAGATCAGCGCCAGCTGCTCCGGGGCGGTCAACCCGTCGGCGCTGGTGACCGCCAACCCCATCTCGCTGCGCCGCTTCAGGCCGGCCACCCGGACCATGTAGAACTCGTCCAGGTTGGAGGCGAAGATCGCCAGGAACTTCACCCGCTCCAGTAGCGGCTGCTCGGCGTCCTCGGCCAACTCCAGTACCCGGGCGTTGAAGTCCAGCCAGGACAGCTCCCGGTTGGAGAACCTGTCGGCGGGCAGTTCGTCCAGCACCGGCTCGGCGGCGGACTCCTGGACCGCCGGGTCGGACTCGGACACCGTGGAACCGTCCGGCCGGGTGGTGGCCGCGTCCGGCGCAACGTGGTCGTCGCCGTCGCGCTGGGCATGGAACGGCTCGACCACGGAATGGGCCGGCCGGTGTCTGATGGACGTCACGCAGGCCATTGTGCGGCGTGCCGGTGCCTTCCGGTCAACCCCGCGGCACGATCCTGGCCGCCGACGGGATGATCCGGTGCCCTTAGGGTGGTCCCAGACCGACGAAGGGAGCACGTCGTGGCGCGCAGCCCGGTCCACGAAAAGGGCAACGGGTGGATCAAGGCCTGCGAGATCGCGCTGTTCCCTCTCACCCGGCTGCTGGGTCGGCGCCGCTACCTGGGTGCCGAGCACCTGCGGGTGCGCGGCCCGGTCCTGGTGGTGGCCAACCACATCTCCCACCTGGACCCGGTGTTCGACACGGTGTTCATCCGCACCTCGGGGCGGATCCCGCACGTGCTGGCCAAGGCCTCGCTGTGGAAGCTGCCGCTGATCGGCCGGGTGATGGCCGGTACCGAGCAGATCCCGGTGGATCGCGGCGGGGGCGCCGGGCAGGCCGCGTTGGAGAAGGCCACCGCGGCGCTGGCGGACGGCAAGGTGGTGCTCATCTATCCGGAGGGCACCGTCACCAAGGATCCGCAGCTGTGGCCAATGCGGCCCCGCCCCGGGGTGGCCGCGCTTGCCCTGGCCGGCGACTTCCCGGTGATCCCGGTGGCGCACTGGGGTTCGCACGAGGTCTACCGCTCCTACGGTTCGGGCCGGCGGTTCAAACCGTTGCCGCGCAAGGACGTCTTCGTGGTGGCCGGCGATCCGATCGACCTGTCGGCCTTCCGCGGCCGGCCGGTGGACAACCGGGCGATCCGGGACGTGTCCTACCTGATCATGGGGCGGATCCGGGACATGGTCGGGGAGTTGCGCGGTGAACAACCGCCGGCCGACTTCTACGACCCGAAGGCGGCGGCGCGGCGGGCCGGCTCCGACACCGGCAGCGGATCCCCCCGCGGCGGGGCGAGCGGAACCGCCGGTGACGGCACGTCCGCCGCGCCCGCACCGGGATCGGCCGCCGACCCCGTCACCGGCCCCGGGGGCGGGCAGCAGGAGTGAGCCGTGACGTCCAGCGCATCGCCGTGCTGGGTGCCGGATCGTGGGGGACCGCCTACGCCAAGGTGCTCGCGGACGCCGGGCGCGACGTGGTGCTGTGGTGCCGCCGGGAATCGGTGGCCGCGGCGATCAGCTCCGACCATGTGAACCCGGACTACCTCGACGGGGTACCGCTGCCCGAGCGGCTGGCCGCCACGGCCGACCTGGAGACCGCGCTGGCGAGGGCGGACGCCGCCGTGCTGGCGGTCCCCAGCCAGGCCCTGCGGGAGAACCTGACGGTGTTCCGGGAACTGCTGCCGGCCGCCGGACCCGTGGTGTCGCTGGCCAAGGGCATCGAGGTGGGCACCGGACTGCGGATGAGCGAGCTGGTGCACGCCGTCGGTCGCGTCGACCACCACCGGATCGTCGTGCTCACCGGCCCGAACCTGGCCAGGGAGATCGCGGTGGGCCAGCCGACCGCCAGCGTGCTGGCGTGCCGCGATCGCGAGGTCGCCGAGGTGGTGCAGCGGGCCAGCGGCACCGGGTACTTCCGGCCGTACACCATCACCGACGTGGTGGGCGCGGAGATCGCCGGCACCGGCAAGAACGTCATCGCGCTGGCCTGCGGGATCGCCGACGGGCTGCAGCTGGGCGGCAACACCAGCGCGTCGCTGATCACCCGCGGCCTGGCCGAGCTGACCCGGTTGGGCCAGGCACTGGGCGCCAGCCCGGCAACCTTCGCCGGGCTGGCCGGGCTGGGCGACCTGGTGGCGACCTGTGCCTCGCCGCTGTCCCGCAACCGGGCACTGGGCCACCGGCTGGGCACCGGGGCGGGAGTGCAGGCGGCGCTCGCGGCCACCGGCGGGCAGGTCGCCGAGGGCGTGGCCAGCTGCCGGTCGGTGCGCGATCTGGCCGCCCGGCACGGCATCGAGATGCCCATCACCGAGGGGGTCTTCCGGGTCTGCTACCAGCACATGCCGCCGCAGGAGATGATCCGGCTGCTGATGGACGGCCCGCACAGCGCGGAGTGACGGGCGGCGTCACCGTAGGCTCAGCCCCATGCCAGATCAGGGACGTATCAAGGTCGCCGTGGTGTTCGGCGGCCGCAGCGGCGAGCATCCGGTGTCCTGCTCCTCGGCGGCCAGCGTGCTGGCACACCTGGACCGCGACCTGTTCGACGTCACCGCGATCGGCATCACCCGGGCCGGCGGGTGGGTGCAGGTGGACCCCGCCACCCCGCAGGCGATCACCGCGCAGAACCTGCCCGAGGTCACTGGCGGAACCGAGGTGGCGCTGCGCACCGACACCCGGTCCCGCGCACTGACCGTGCGGGACGGCGCCGGCCTCGACGGTGCCGCGCTGGACGTGGACGTGGTGTTCCCCGTGCTGCACGGCCCGTACGGCGAGGACGGCACCCTGCAGGGGCTGTTGGAACTGGCCGACCTGCCGTACGTGGGACCCGGCGTGCTGGCGTCCGCGGCCGCCATGGACAAGGAGTTCACCAAGAAGCTGCTGGCCGCCTCCGGCCTGCTCGTCGGGCCGCACGCGGTGCTGCGGCCCGGGGTCGCCACCCTGCCGGTCGCCGAACGGGACCGGTTGGGGCTGCCGGTGTTCGTCAAGCCGGCGCGGGCCGGCTCGTCGTTGGGGGTCTCCCGGGTGGACGACTGGTCCGCGCTGGACGCCGCGGTCGCCGAGGCCCGCCGGTACGACCCCAAGGTGCTGGTGGAGTCCGCGGTGCCCGGCCGGGAGATCGAGTGTGGCGTGCTGGAGTTCCCGGACGGCCGGGTCGAGGCGTCACCCACCGCGGAGATCCACGTCTCCGGCGACGGGCGGTTCTACGACTTCGACGCCAAGTACCGCGAGGACGTCACCAGCTTCGACATCCCGGCCAAGCTGCCGGACGACGTCACCGAGCGGGTGCGGCAGGCCGCCGTGGCGGCGTTCACCGCGCTGGACGCGCAGGGGCTGGCGCGGGTGGACTTCTTCGTCACCGACGACGGGACGGTCACCGTCAACGAGGTCAACACCATGCCGGGCTTCACCGCGATCTCCATGTACCCGCGGATGTGGCAGGCCGCCGGGATGACCTACGCGGAGTTGCTCACCACTCTGGTGCGCACCGCGATGGCCCGCGGCACCGGACTGCGCTGAGCGGCGCCGACCGTTCCGGTCGTCCGACCCATGCTGGCCGTTCCGGTCGTCCGAGCCGCGCCGGCTGGGCTGCCCAGTGGCCCGCGGCGGAACCCGGGACATCTCCGGTCAGCCGTTGTCCGGCGGAACCAGCACGCCGTTCTGGCACACCGGACGGGACGGCAGGTCCGCGGCGATCAGCTCGGACAGTTGCTGGATGGGTCCCATGCCGGATCCGGGCGGGACGGTGACGGCGATCCGCACCGGGCGGTCCACCGCGATGTACGTCACCGCAGAGGGGTCGGACAGCTGCAACCAGGAGACCGAACCCCCGCTGGCGTCGGTGAACTGCATCAGCCGGGCCGAACAGGTCAACTCCGCCGGGTCGGACAGCCCGCAGCGCAGCACCAGGGCCGGGTCACCCCAGGCCGCCACGCCGGGCTGGGCGCCGGTCAGCTGGCGGCGGTGCAGTCCGGACAGGTCATCGGGCAGTGCCGACATCAGCACCGAGCAGGATCGGCTGCCGGCGCCCGGGGCATCCACCGCCGGGATGGCCAGCGGCCCGGTGTCCGGCGCGTCGTCCTGCGCGGCCTGCCGTCCGGCGAGCACGACGACCGTGGTGATGGCGGCGACGGTCAACACCAGGGCGGCGATGATCAGGAGCAGCGGTAGCCGGTCGCGCAGCCCGGTGGGTGACTCGTCCGGCATCTACAGGTGCACGACCGGGCAGGTCAGCGTGCGGGTGATACCGGCGACGCCCTGCACCCGGGCCACCACGAGCTTGCCCAGCTCGTCCACCGTGTTGGCCTCCGCGCGCACGATCACGTCGTAGGGTCCGGTGACGTCCTCCGCGCTGGTGACCCCGGGAATGCCGCGGATCGCCCCGGCCACCGCCGCCGCCTGCCCGACCTCGGTCTGGATCAAGATGTAGGCCTGGACCACTGCGGTGCCCCTTTCGGTTATGCCTTCCCTGCCGCCGCCACCCGTTCGCCGTACCGGCGCCGGTCGGCGGCCGACACGTCGCCAGCAGCCTATCGGCCCGCCCGGAGCGGCGCCCGGACAGCCGGTAGCGTCACTGCGACCGGCCCGCCTGATGCGGGCCGCGGAGGAGGGCCATGCCAACGCCACACCAACCGCCCGCGCCGGGATCGCTCGCCGCCACCGGCGAATTCGCCGTGATCGAGACCATCACCGCCGGACTGGTGCCGCCGGCGGGTACCGAGATCGGTCCCGGTGACGACGCGGCGGTGCTGCGCACCGGTGACGGGCGGGTGGTGGTCAGCACCGACATGCTGGTGGACGGCGTGCACTTCCGCTCCGACTGGGCCACCGGCGAGCAGATCGGACGCCGGGCGGCGCTGGCCGCGATGGCCGACATCTGCGCCATGGGCGCCCTGCCCACGGCCCTGGTGGTGGCGTTGGCGGCGCCGTCCGGCACCCCGACCTCACTCGTCACCGCCATCGGGGCCGGCATCCAGGCGGCCGCCGCGGACCTCGGTGCCGGCCTGGTCGGCGGCGACCTGACCCGCGCCGACACGCTGACGCTGGCGCTGACCGTGCTGGGGGACCTGCGGGGCGCCGCGCCGGTGCTGCGGTCCGGCGCGCGGCCCGGTGACGTGGTCGCGCTGGCCGGCCGGGTCGGTTGGGCGGCGGCCGGGCTGGCCGTGCTGTCCCGCGGCTTCCGCTCCCCGGCGCTGGTGGTCAACGCCTACAAGGTGCCGGAGCCGCCGCTGTCCGCCGGACCGCTGGCCGCCGCCGCGGGGGCAACCGCGATGATCGACGTGTCGGACGGGCTGCTGGCCGATCTGGGCCACATCGCCGACGCCTCCGGCGTGCACATCGACGTCGCCTCGGCGGCGCTGCCGGTGCCCGGGCGGCTGGCCGAGGTCGGATCCGCGCTGGGCAAGGACCCGAAGTCCTGGCTGCTGACCGGCGGCGACGATCACGCGCTGGCGGCGACCTTCCCGGCCGGCACCGAGCTGCCGGCTCCGTGGGTGACGATCGGCTCGGTCGCCGAGGGGTCCGGCGTCACCGTGGACGGTGCCGGCTACGAGGGGGACAGCGGCTGGCAGCACTTCCGCTGACCGGCCCCGGTACGCTGCCAGCCGTGCCGCGTCCGCTCGCCGAGATCATCGATCCGGGGTGGGCGACGGCCCTGCAGCCGGTCGCCCCGCGGATCACCGCGATGGGGGACTTCCTGCGCGCCGAGGTGGCCGCC
>DASSTH010000630.1:0-6981 GCA_035708025.1 Nakamurella sp.
GGCCAGCAGCGCAGCGAGCTCGGCGTCGCACTGCGCATGCGTCTCCCCGGGCACCAGCCGGCGGTCCACCAGTACCTCCGCGTCGGCCGGGACGGTGTTCTGCAGCCGGCCCCCGTGGAAGATGGTCACGGTCAGGGTGCCTGGCCCCAGGGTGGGATGCGGATGCCGGGCGAGCCTTCCCGTTTCCTGCTCGGTCGCCGCGACGAAGGCGGCCGCGTCGGCGACCGCGTTGCGGCCCAGCCACGGCGACGCGCTGTGCGCGGCCTGCCCGGTGAAGGTCAGCCGCCGCATGTAGGTGCCCTTGTGGGCGTGCGCCACCCGCAGCCCGGTCGGTTCCCCGACGACCGCGGCATCGGCGGAAAGCCCCTGCGAGGCCAGGTGCTTGCTACCCAGGCCGCCGGCCTCCTCGGCAACCACGGCAGTCAACAGCAGCTCGCCGGCCACACCTTCGGGACGATCGGCCAGACGCTGCATGGCGGCCAGCATCGCGACCAGGCTTCCCTTGGCATCCGCGGTGCCGCGCCCGATCATCCGGCCGTCCCGGCGCACCGCCCGGTACGGCTCGGTCTGCCAGACCTGCGTCGACGGATCCACCACATCCATGTGTGAGTTGAACACCAGCCGCGGGCCGTCGCCGAAGCGCAGCGCCGCCAGCACGTTGTCCGCGCCGTCCCACACCGACTGCCGGGAGACGTGCGCGCCCATCCGCTCGGCCCACTGCTGCACCCAGCCGGCCACCGGCTGCGCGTCTCCAGGGGGCGTGGGGCTCTGCAGGGCGATGCACTCCTGCAGGGCGGCCAGCACGTCTTCGTCGCCGGGCCGGTCGGTGCGGGCGTTCATCGAGCCACCACCGGTCGGTCCAGCACCGTTCGCCATTGCCGGGGATCGGCGTCCACGTCACCCGTCGGTGCCGGAGCCAGATCAGTCAGCGCGGCAGGCTGCTTCAGTGCGGACCCGGTGACGACGGCGACGACCCGGTCGCCGGCAGCGATCCGGCCACCGTCGCGAGCCGCCACCACCCCGGCCAGCGCGGCCGCCGCGGATGGCTCGGCAGCCACCGCGGCGCCGCCCAGCATGCGCACGGCTTCGCCGATCTGCCCCTCGCTGACGGCCACCGCGCATCCACCGGAATCCCGGATGGCGCGCAGTACCCGCCGGCCGCCGTGGATCATCGCGTCACCGGCAATGCTCTGCGCCATGGTGGCGGTGACGTCTCCGACGGTGCCGGTCTCGGCCGCCCCGCGGTCGAAGGCGTCCACCAGAGGTGCGCAGGCCGCCGGCTGCACGCCGACCATCCGGGGCAGCCGGTCGATCCTGCCGAGCCGGTGCAGTTCTCGAAAGCCCTTCCAGGCGCCCCACAATCCGCCGCCGGTTCCCACCGGATGCACCATCACGTCGGGCACCTGCCACCCCAGGCTCTCGCAGATCTCGTAGGCGTAGGTCTTCATCGCCTCGTGCCGGAACGGGTTGATGAAGTTGACGAAGGAATGCTCTCCGGCCCGGGAGAGCTCCTGCACCGCGGCGAAGACGTCCGCGGCGGACTCGTAGTGCAGTCGATAGACCGCCGCACCGTACAGGCTGATCGCCGCGACCTTGACCGGGTTGGCGTAGCTCTCCACGAACACGGTGGCGCGCAGCCCGGCCCGGGCGGCATACGCCGCGAACGAGGCGCCGGCGTTGCCCGAGCTGTAGGTGAAGCCTCGCCGCAGACCCCACTGGGCGGCCATGCTGAGCGCGACCGCGAAACCGCGGTCCTTGAAGCTGCCGGTGGGCATCATCGCGTCGTTCTTCAGCAACAGCCCGGGCACCCCGATGCTCGCGCCCAGCCCGGCAGCGTCCAGCAGCGGGGAATCGCCCTCGCCCAGCGTCACCGGCGCCGTGCCGACGGCCAGCGGCAGCAGCGCGCGCCACCGCCACATCCCGTCGGCGCGGTTCGCCGCGGCCCGGTCGAACAGGTCGCCTGGTGCGCGGTCCAGGTCGTAGCAGACCTCCAGCAACCCGCCGCACGCCGGGCAGACCGTCATCGGCCCGCCGAGCGGGAACTCAGCGGCACAGTCGTCACATCTCAGGTGGGTGGCCAGCGTCATGACGCCGCCCCACCGGCCGGGCGCGGTCTCACCGGTACGCCTTCGGGTCGGCCACGTCCCGCAGCATGTCGCCGGTGATGTTGATGGCCAGCGTGGTCAGCATGATGGCCGCCCCGCTGAACACCGAGATCCACCAGGCGGTGCGGATGTACAGCTGGCCGTCGGAAAGCATCCCGCCCCAGGTGGGCACCGTCGGCGGGACGCCGAGGCCCAGATAGCTCAACGACGCCTCGGCGATGATCATCGACGCCACCTGCAGGGTGGCGATGGTGGCCAACGGAGCCAGCACATTGGGCCGCAGGTGCCGCCACATGATCTGCAGGTCGCTGTCGCCGATCGCGCGGGCGGCGGTGACGTACTCCCGGGAGCGCAGGGACAGCACCTCCGAGCGGATCACCCGGGCGTAGGACACCCACCCGGTGAACCCGAGCACCAGGATGACGAACCACAGGCTGGGACCCAGCACCACCACCACGGTCAGCGCCAGCAGGATGGTGGGGAAGGCCAACTGGATGTCCGCCAGCCTCATGAAGATGACGTCCAACCAGCGCCGGTAGTAGCCGGCCACGATCCCGATCACGGTCCCGATCACCCCGGACAGCAGGGTGGCCGCCACGCCGACCAGCAGGGAGATCCGGGCGCCGTAGATGATCCGGCTGAGCACGTCCCGGCCCAGCGAATCGGTGCCCAGCAGGTGGCCCGGCGCGTGCCCCTCGGCCCAGAACGGCGGGGACAGCCGGGCGGTCAGGTCCTGGGCGGTGGGGTCGTGCGGCGCGATCCAGGGGCCGAAGATGCCGATGATCACCACGATGGCCAGGATGCCGACCGCGACTTGGGCGATCTTGTTGCGCCGCAGGGCACGCCGCACCGCGACCCACATCGAGCGGGACGAGACCCGGGAGGCCGTGGCCCGCGCGGGTGCCGCGGCGTCGGCGGTGGCCGCCATCAGCTCAGCCTCACTCTCGGATCCAGGAAGGCGTACAGGATGTCGACCACCAGGTTCACCACCACGAACACCACGGCCAGGAACAGCACGGTGGCCTGCATGAGCGGGTAGTCGCGGTTGGTGACGGCCTCGACGGTCAGCCGACCGACACCCGGCCAGGAGAACACCGTCTCGGTCAGGATGGCCCCGCCGAGCAGGCTGCCGATCTCCAGGCCCACGATGGTCACCACGGGCAACGATGCGTTGCGCAGCCCGTTGGTGAGGATCACCTTGGACGGGGACAGCCCCTTCGCCCGTGCGGTGCGGATGTGGTCCTCGCTCAGCACATCGATCAGCGAGGACCGCAGCAGCCGGGCGATCATCGCCATCGAGTACAGCCCCAAGGTGATCGCCGGCAGGATGAGGTGGCTGAACCCGCCGATGCCCGATGCGGGTAGCCACTTCAGTTCCACCGAGAACACCAGGATGAGCACGATGCCGACGAAGAAGGCCGGCGTCGACTGACCGATGAGCACCACGCCCATCACCGAGCTGTCGGTGGCCCTACCGCGCCGCACCGCGGAGATGATGCCCGCGGGAATGGACACCACGAGGGCGAACACCAGCGCCGCCGCGGACAGCTGGAGCGTCGCGGGAAGTCTGCCCAGGATGATGTCCAGCGCGGGTTCATGGAAGAACAGCGACTGGCCGAAGTCCAGGTGCAGCAGGCCCCACAGGTAGCTCGTGTACTGCTCGATCAGCGGCTTGTCCAGGCCGAGCAGGTGCCGCAGGGCCTGTTCCTGCGCCAGGGTGGCGTTCTCCGGCAACATCGCCTTGACCGGGTCCCCGGCCATCCTGACCACCAGGAACGCCACCGTGGCGACGCAGAACAGCACGACGACGGCCTGGCCGATGCGCCGCGCGATGAACAGCCACAGCGCTCCCCCGCCAAGGTGCAGCGCTCGGCGCCGGGCCGCCACCGGGCTCGGCCCCGGCGCCGGCATCGGAGCCGGCGCCGGGGCGGGTGCGGCACCGGTCACTACTTGCCCTTGGCGCTGGCCATGGCCAGCGAGCCGGTGGTGGGGATGGTCCAGTCGATCGTGTCGCTGATCGCGTAGACATTGCTGGCGTAGTACAGGTAGATGTACGGCGCCTCGTCCACGAACATCTGCTGTAGCTGGGCGAACGCGTCCTTGCGCTTGTCGGAGTCCAGCGAGGTCTCCTCGATGTCGACCAGGGCGTCGGCGTCCTTGTTGTGCCACAGGCTCTGTCGCCGGTTGGAGCGGATGGTGGACTGCAGGTAGCTCTCGCCGTCCAGGGTCCACCCGGTGTTGCCGGACAGGTACATCGGGCCGATGGCCTGCGGGTCGCCGGAGACCAGCAGCTGCTTGAAGGCCCCGGCGTCCACCACGTTGACCTCGCACTTGACGCCCACCTGCTCCAGCTGGCCGGCGATCGCCTGCACCACGTCCTTGGTGACGCTGGAGGAGGACAGCTTGGTGCTGAACCCGTCCGGATAGCCGGCGTCGGCCAGCATGCTCTTGGCCTTGTCCGGGTCGTACTCGAACGGCTTGATCGACGGGTCGAAACCGAAGACCGGCTCCGGGAGCAGCGTCGCGCTGCGGGTGGCGGCCCCGCCCATGATCGTCTTGATGATGGTGGGGACGTCGACCGCATGGTTCAGCGCGATGCGCACGTCCTTGTTCGCCAGCGGACCGTCGACCAGGGTGTTCATCGCGACGTAGTACTCCCGCACCCCCGGCACGATCTTCACGCTGGCGCCCGCGCCGTCGCCGAGCTGGGCGGCGGCGTCCGTGGTCAAGCTGGTGACGATGTCCACCTCGCCGGACTGCAGCGCGGCGATCGCCGTCGCCGGGTTCGGCTGGATCAGGAAGGTCAGCTTCTTGACCGCGGTCTTGGTCCCCCAGTAGTCGGGGTTGGCCTCCAGGACGATCTGCTGGTCCTGCTGGCGGGAGACGAACTTGAACGGACCGGTGCCGACCGGGTTCTCGGCGAACCCAGCGTCGCCCTTGTCCTTGATGTACTGCGGCGGCACGATGACGCCACCGAACAGCGTCAGCTTCGCCGGGATGATCGGATCGGGCGCGCTCATCTCGAAGTCGACCGTGTAGTCGTCCACCGCCTTGGCGCTCACCACGTAGGTGAGCTCCACGATGGGCGACTTGGTGGCCGGGTCCTTGAGCCGGTTGATGCTGTACGCCACCGCGTTCGCGTCGCACGGCTCGCCGTTGTGGAACTTCACGCCCTTGCGGATCTTGAAGCGCCACGTCTTCTCGTCCGGGGAGCTCCACTCGGTGGCGATGCCCGGCGCCAGCTTGTTGTCGGCATCCCGGGTGACCAGGAAGTCGAAGATGTTGTTGGCCACGCTGACCGACGGCATGTCACCCTGCTTCTGCGGGTCCAGCGAGGTCACATCGACCGACATGGACACCCGCAGGTTCCCGTCCCACGACCCGCCGGCACCCGCCGAGGCGCCGGCCGACGCGCCGGCCGCGCCGGAGCCCGCGGCGGCACCGGACGACGCTCCACCGCCGGCACCGTCGTCGCCCCCGCCGCAGGCAGCCAGCAGCCCGTAGGCCGCAAGCCCGGCAACACCGGTGCCGGTCAGCCGAAGGAACCCGCGCCGATCTACCTGCCCTGAACTCATGTGTTCGCTCCCTCACGTGGGTGGACCCAACGATGGGCATTCCGTCTGGCGGAACGCTGTCTTGCCTGTTAGAATCAAACGCCCGAGGACGGGCCGATGTCAAGGCCGGAGAGGCGGACACCCTGAACTCCATCGAGAAGGCGCTGGCCGTGCTCCGCGTGCTCGCGATGCCCAACCAACCGCACCGGCTGGCCGAGATCGCCGAGAAGGCCGAGGTGGGCAAGACCACCGCCCATCGCGTGCTGCAGGTGTTGGTGGCCAACAACTATGCCCACGCACACGGCGACGGCATGTACTCGGCCGGGCCGGCCCTCGCGGCGCTGTCCCGGGGCCTCGGCGCGGAGATGGATCTCGCGCAGATCGCCGAGCCGGCGTTGAACGAATTGCAGCGGATGTCCGGCCATACCGTGCATTTCGCGGTGCGCACCGGCCGGGTGGCCGTCTACCTGGCGAAGGTCGAGGGCAGCAAGCCGTATCAGATGGCGTCCCGCGTCGGCATGCAGATTCCGTTGCACTGCACCGCGATCGGCAAGTCCGTGCTCGCGCACCTGCCCGAGGCCGAGCTGGGGGCGGTGCTGGAGCCGGCGGAGGCCGGAGCCGGTTCGGTACAACTGACCGCCGACCGGATGCGGGCGCTGCGGGCCGATCTGGCCGCCGTCCGTGAGCGGGGCTACGCGATCGACGACGAGGAGAACGAACCCAACGTGCGCTGCGTCGGGGCACCGGTGCGCGGTCCGGACGGCACCGCCATCGGTGGGATCAGCGTGTCCGGGCTGGCTTTCATCCTCACCCTGGAACAGGCCCACGAACTCGGTCCGCAGGTGATCGCCTACGCGCAGCGGGTGTCCGCCGCGCTGGGATACCGGGCACCGGTGGTGTCGTGACCAGCCCAGTGCCGACCATCCGGCCGGTGACGGTCGTCGACCCGGACTCCGGCAGCAGGCGTGGCTCGTTGCGGTTCGCCGCCGATGGATCGGTGGCCATCCGGCCGGCCGGTGAGCCCGGTTCCGCCGGCGAGATGGTGTACATCACCCCCGGTTGGGTGGATCTGCACGCGCACGTGTTCCACGGGTCGACCCAGCTCAGCGTCCGGCCGGATCGCGCGGGTCTGGAGACCGGCGTGCACCTGGTCGCCGACGCCGGGAGCGCCGGTCAGATGACCGTCCGGGGGCTGATCGACTACGTGATGCCGACGTCCCGCACCCCGATCCGGATCTGGCTCAACATCGGCTCCCACGGGTTGGTGCACCTGAAGGAGACGGCGGACCCGTCGTTCATCGACGTGGACGCCACCATCGCGG
>DASSTH010000631.1:0-3942 GCA_035708025.1 Nakamurella sp.
TCGACCACCACCGCGCCCAGGCCGAGCAACCGCTGCACCTCGTCATCGCGCGGCACGTCGGGTTGCAGGCACAGGTGCAGCCGGTTCTTCACGGTCTTGGGCTCGGGCACCTTCGCGAAGTACAGCTGCTCCCCGCCGGCCAACTCGACGACCACCTCGTCGTGGTCCGGCGCGGCATCCCCGTCGACCGGCCGGTGGAGGGCCTGGCTCCAGAACTGCGCCAGCTCATACGGTCTCGCGCAGTCCACCACGATATTCATGATCGATGACGGCATGTCGGGCTCCCGCGTGTCCGCTCCGCGCGGGTCCGTCCCGCGCTGGGCATGGGACCCGATGGTAGGGCAGCGGCTCGCTCGACCTGCGGTGGACAACTTCGGCGGCGATCGAGCGCAGTCGACCATGACGACGCGGTGGCGGGGGATTGCATTGCAGCGGCACCGGCGAGGGGAGCAGCATCGGCGACCCGGAACTGGTCGTCGAGGTGCTCTCGCCGTCGTCGCGTCGGGTGGACCGGCTGTTGAAGTTCGCCCGCTACGCCGAGGGCGGGATCGGCCAGTACTGGATCGCGGACCCGGGCGACGGCGGCCGCCCGCCGTCGGTGCAGCTGTATGACCTCGTCGACGGCGAGTACCGGCTGACCGGCGAGGCGAGTGGCCAGCAGAGCCTGTCGGTGCCCGGCCCAGTACCGGTGACGATCAACCCGGCGGAACTCGCCGTCGGGTGACGGACCCAGCGCCGGTATGGTGCCGCTATGCCGACGTACGAGTACCTGTGCCGCGACTGCGGTGAGCATTTCGACCTGCGCCGGCCGATGAGCGAGGCGTCCGCGGCGGCGACCTGCCCGCAGGGGCACGGCGACACGGTGAAGCTGCTGTCCACGGTGGCGTTGGCCGGCCGCAGTGGCTCCGGCGCGCCCGCCGGATACCCGCCTTCCTCCGCCGGTGGATCCGCGGGTGGCTGCTGCGGCGGTGCCTGCGGCTGCGGCGGCTGAACCCGGTCGCGCCCCGTCGACTGCACCGCCAGCCGCGTTCCAGGGCCGGGATCCGCGGCCCACGGTTCACTCGACGGGTGGCGGTTCGGTAGCCTCGACGCCGACATGCACGCACCCGCAGCACGCGGGGAGCGTCCGGTGCAGGGCGGATCTGAGCATCCCGCGCCCGAGTCCGGCCGCCGAACCGAGGTCGGCGCCGCGACCGCGCGACGCCGCAACCGCCCGAAGGAGCCCCCCATGTCGCAGGCCACCGCATCCCCCGCCGGCACCCTGACCGCCGACCGGAACGGCGCGCTGGACTACAAGGTCGCCGACCTGTCGCTGGCCGCGTTCGGCCGCAAGGAGATCACCCTCGCCGAGCACGAGATGCCCGGCCTAATGGCCCTGCGCCGGGAGTACGCCGAGGTGCGCCCGTTGGCCGGGGCGCGGATCTCCGGCTCGCTGCACATGACCGTGCAGACCGCGGTGCTCATCGAGACCCTGGTCAGCCTGGGCGCGCAGGTGCGCTGGGCGTCCTGCAACATCTTCTCCACCCAGGACCATGCCGCCGCCGCCGTGGTGGTCGGACCGTACGGCACCCCGGAGGACCCGCAGGGCGTGCCAGTGTTCGCCTGGAAGGGCGAGACACTGCCGGAGTACTGGTGGTGCACCGAGCAGATGCTGCACTGGCCCGCTGCAGGCGACGCAGCCGGTTCCGCCGAGGGACCGAACATGATCCTGGACGACGGCGGGGACGCCACCCTGCTGGTGCACAAGGGCGTGCAGTACGAGAAGGCGGGAGTGGTCCCGCCGTCCAGCGAGGACGACTCCGAGGAGTACCGGGTGGTGCTGGACGTGCTGCGCGCGTCGCTGGCCAAGGACCCGAGCTATTGGACCCGGGTCAGCGAGCAAATCCGCGGCGTCACCGAAGAGACCACCACCGGGGTCAACCGGCTCTACCAGCTGGCGGCCGCCGGGGAGCTGCTGTTCCCCGCGATCAACGTCAACGACTCCGTCACCAAGAGCAAGTTCGACAACAAGTACGGTTGCCGGCACTCCCTGGTGGACGGCATCAACCGGGCCACCGACGTGCTGATCGGCGGCAAGGTCGCGATGATCTGCGGCTACGGCGACGTCGGCAAGGGCTGCGCCGAGTCGCTGCGCGGTCAGGGCGCCCGGGTGATCATCGCCGAGGTCGACCCGATCTGTGCCCTGCAGGCGCTGATGGACGGCTACGAGGTCACCACGGTGGACGCCTCGGTGCACCGCGCCGACATCATCGTCACCGCCACCGGCAACATGGGCATCATCAGCAGCGACCACCTGCAGCGGATGAAGCACCAGGCGATCCTGGGCAACATCGGCCATTTCGACAACGAGATCGACATGGCCGGCCTGGCCCGCATCCCGGGCATCAGCAAGACCGAGATCAAGCCGCAGGTGCACGAGTGGCGGTTCCCGGACGGCCACACCGTGATCGTGCTGAGCGAGGGCAGGCTGCTGAACCTGGGCAACGCCACCGGCCACCCGTCGTTCGTGATGAGCGCCTCGTTCTCCAACCAGGTGATCGCCCAGATCGAGCTGTTCAGCAAGCCGGACGCCTGGGACAAGGAGGTCTACCGGCTGCCCAAGGCGCTGGACGAGAAGGTGGCGCGCATCCACGTGGAGGCGCTGGGCGGCGAGTTGACCAAGCTGACCAAGGAGCAGGCCGAGTACATCGGCGTGGACGTGGAGGGCCCGTACAAGCCGGAGCACTACCGGTACTGAGTTCCCGGTCCGCGACCGCCGGCGTCCGAGGCGCGGTCGCGGCGGCGGAACCGAGGGTGAGGCAGAATTTCCTGCCGGGAGGTGTCGATTCCCGGCCGGGCGCTGCGACAGGACGGTGTGGTCGCCGACAGCCCAACGGGACGGCCGGCGGCCACGGCCCATCCATCCACCCTCCGGTAAGGAGCGCAGCATGTCCGACACCTACGCCTACCTGATCATCGAGCCCGACTGGGACTCCGATGCGTACCTGCCGCAGGCCCGGCAGGGCGGCACCGCCGCCGAGATGAGCGAGCAGTTCGCCGCGCACAAGGCGTTCCAGGACGCGGTCGCCGCGCTGGGCGCCACCATCGTGGGCGGGTCCGCCCTGCAGAACGCCAAGTACGGAGCGGTGGTGCGGCCGGGATCCGGCGACCGGAAGGTCCAGGACGCGGTCTACACGGACGCTCCGTACACCGAGTCCGCGGAAATCGTCACCGGCTTCTACCTGGTCCGCACCGACGACGAGGAGACCGCCCGGCAGATCGCCGCGCTGGTCCCCTCCGGCGGCGTGGTCGAGATGCGCAAGGTGTTCCCCACTGGCTGACCGGGAGGCAGTCGCGCGGGAGTTCGGCCGGGCCTGGCCGGCGGTGATCCGCGTGCTCGCCACCAGCACCGGCAGCCTGGATCAGGCCGAGGAGTACGCCGCCGTCGCGTTCGAACGGGCGGCGGCGTACCCCGGACCGATCGACGACCTGGCCGCCTGGTGCGTCACGGCCGGCCGCCGCGCGTGGATCGACGACCTGCGGCGGGCCGCCGTGCAGCAGCGCCTGGCCCGGGACGCGGCCGTCGGCATCCCGGCCCAGCTGGCCAACAACCTGCCAGGGAGTTCCGCCGTGGATCCGCACCTGCCGGGAGCCGACGGTCTGGACGACCGGGTCGCCCTGCTCTTCGTCGCCTGTGACGATGTGCTGGCACCCGGCGCCCAGATGGTGCTGGCGCTGCGCCTGGTCTGCGGGCTGAGCATCGATCAGATCGCCGGGCACCTGGGCATCGAGGGCACCGCCGCCGCCGCGCGGCTGACCCGCGCCAAGCGCCGGCTGGCCCGGGCCCGCGGCCGGTTCCGGCTCGCCGACGACGATGAGCGGGCCGAACGGCTGCCGATGGTGCTGGCTTGCGTGGCCGGCATGCACACCCACGGCCACCGAGACCCGCGCCGGGACATCGAT
>DASSTH010000632.1:0-16416 GCA_035708025.1 Nakamurella sp.
GCTGCGCTGTCCTCGGGTGCCGTCGGCGCGGCCTCCGCGGCGCGCGCGGCGGCCGCCCGCCGGTCGGCCAGCGCCGCCTGCAGGCGGTCCTTGGCTTGGCCCACCAGGGTCATGGCCCGGGACAGGTCGCCGGCCAGCTGGAAGTCGCGCTTGCGGAACTCCCCGTTCACCAGCACGTGCTGCACGTTGGACACGTCGGCGGACAGCGTCACGGCCGCGACCGGGTCGTTGACCGGCGCCACGTTGACCGCGGTGGCGTCGATGACGACGACATCGGCCTTCTTGCCCGGGGTCAGCGAACCCACCACCCCGTCCAGACCGGCCACCCTGGCGCCGTTGATGGTGGCCATCTCCAGCACGTCCCGCGCGGTGAGCATGTTCTCCGGGGTGGGCAGGTTGTTCACCCAGCACACGTCGTTGACCCGAGCGCGCTCGCCGGCGAACACCGCGCGGATCTGGGTGAACATGTCCCCGGGCACGGTCGTCACCACGTCGATCGACAGGGACGGCTTCAGGCCGAACTCCCGCGCCTTGTTGGCCGGCGCCCAGCCGTGGTTCATCTGCAACTCGACCTGCGGGGCGATGGAGATGGTGCCGCCGGTGTCGGCCACCAGCTTCCATTCGTGGTCGGAGAAGAAGTTGCAGTGGATGTAGGTGATGTCGGAGCCGAGCAGGCCCAGCCGGTTCAGCTCCTCGACCATCGCGTAGCGGCCGGCCAGCCGGGCCATCCCGGCGTGCAGGGTGATCGGGATGCCCAGGTCCCTGGCCAGCTGCCACTCCGAGCGGACGACCTGATCCTGGGTGAAGCCCGGGCCTCGGGTGGCCAGCGCGAGGGTCAGCAACTGGTCGTCGGAGGTGAAGTAGCTCTCCTTGATGCGCCGGACGTCGTCCCCCGGAATCGCCTCCGAGCTGAAGTACCAGTACTTCTCCAGCGAGGTGTTGGCGCTGCCGTAGGCGTACTGCGCTCGAATGCCGGCGTCCCTCAGGCCGGTGATGCCGGCGTCCGGGTGCTCGGGCGTGTTGTTGATGTGCGACCAGTCCACCAGCGTGGTGATGCCCGCGTTCAGGCATTCCAGCGCGCCGGCCAGGTTGCTGGCGTACACGTCGTCCGGGCTGTACAGCGGGGCGAACGAGTCCAGGATCTCCACGAAGTAGTCGTCCAGCGTCGCATTCGGCGCGCAGTTGCGGATCGCCGTCTCCCAGGTGTGACGGTGGCTGTCGATGAACCCCGGGATGACGATCCTGCCGGTGCAGTCCAGCACCTCGGCGTCGGCCTCGATGGCCGGCGCCACCTGGACGATGCGGTCGTCCTCGATCAGTACGTCACCGGTCGGCAGGTCCCCGATGCCAGGATCCATCGACAGCACCGTTCCGCCCTTGAGCAACAGTCTGGCCATCGTCAGGCTCCTTCCTGGTTGGTTGCCGGCTCGCCCCGTCCGGCGGGGGTGTTCAGGTGGGACTGGGATTCCCGCACGGAGGGCAACGGCCCGGTGGCGGCGAAGTACCGCCGGCCCGCCACCAGCAGTTCCTCCGCGGGGAATTTGGTGATGACCTCGCAGCCATCAGCGGTGACGATCAGCTCTTCCTCGATCCGCGCGGCCGACCACCCGTCGGCCGCCGGCCAGTACGTCTCCAGGGCGAAAACCATGCCCTCTTCGAGAGTCTCGGGGTGATCCAGGGACACCAGGCGGGAGAAGATCGGCTTCTCCCAGATCGACAACCCGACCCCGTGCCCGTACTGCAGCGCGAACGCCGCCTCCTCACTGGGGAAGCCGAACTCCTGGGCCGTCGGCCAGCACGACACGATGTCCGCGGTGGTGGCGCCCGGGCGCACCAGGGCGATGGCCTGGTCCATGTACTCCCGGCAGCGCGTGTAGGCGTCGCGCATGGCCGGCGAGGCACTGCCCACCGCGAAGCAGCGGTAATAGCAGGTGCGGTAACCCATGTGGCTGTGCAGGATGTCGAAGAACGCCGGGTCGCCGGGACGCAGCAGCCGGTCGGAGTACACGTGCGGGTGCGGCGAGCAGCGCTCGCCTGAGATCGCGTTGACGCCCTCGACGTATTCGCTGCCCAGGTCGTACAGCGTCTTGGACACCAGCCCGACGCACTCGTTCTCCTTCACCCCGGGCCGCAGGAACTCGTACAGGTCCTCGTAGGCCGCGTCCACCATGGAGCAGGCCTGGGTGAGCAGGCTGATCTCGTCCGCGGTCTTGATCCGGCGCGCGGACAGGAACACCTGCTGCCCGTCCACCACCGTCAGCCCCTCGGCCTGCAGCGCCGCCAGTACCGGCATCTCCACCAGGTCCACCCCGACCGGCTGGTCGGCGAGCCCGTGCTCGCGCAGCACGGCGGCCACCTTCGATGCCACGTCCTCGGCGATCCCGGCGTCCGGATGGAAGGCACCGCGGAGGGTGGAAATCCCTGCGCGGGAGCGCTTGTCGCCGTCCAGCCAAGGGTTGAACAGCTGGTGGTGCTTGGCCGCCGAGCCGAAGTCCCACAGCACCGGGTCGCCGCCGCGCGGCAGCACCGCGAAACGGATCAGTTTGTCCATCGCCCAGGTGCCGATGTGGGTCGCCGTCATGTAGCGGATGTTGGCGAAGTCGAAGGTGAGCAACGCGCCCAGGTCGGAGCGGTCCAGTTCGGCCCGCAATCGGGCCAGCCTGTCCTGCCGCAGCCGGTCCAGGTCGATGCGCTGCTCCCAGTCCACCGCGTTGGTTCCGAAGGTGCGAACGGCCATGAGCCACTCCTTCCACCGGCGGGCGGTCGTTCACGCCGTGTTTAATGGAACTGAACGATTCCTCACTGTAGAGCCGGCCCCGGTGGGGGTCAAGACCATGTGCCCGCCGGCCGGGGCTGCTCGTCGAGGACGTCCGGCAGGGCCGCCCACCGGGGCACCGTGCCCAGCCCGGTGGGCATCCGGATGCTCTTGCTGTACCCGTACTCGGACAGCGTCTGCAGCGCGTGCTCGCGCCCGAACCCGCTGTGTCCGACGCCGCCGAACGGCAGGCCGGTGATCATCCTGTTGTAGTTGTTCACGAACACGATGCCCGCCCGCACCAGCCGGCTCACCCGGAGCGTCTGGCCGGCATCCTGGCTGAACACCGCCGCCATCAACCCGAAGTCGGTGCCGTTGGCGATCTCGACCGCCTGTTGCTCGTCGTCGAACGGGATCACCGTCACCACCGGTCCGAAGATCTCCTCTGTGGCGATGCGCATGGTCGGGGTGACGTCCGCGAACAGGGTGGGGGCGACGTAGTAACCGCCGGCCAGGGCGGGATCGCCGGGCAGCGCGGCCTGGCTGACCAGCCGTGCGCCTTCGGCGACGCCGAGGTCGATGTAGCCGAGCACCTTGTCCCGTTGCGCCCGGCTCACCAACGGCCCGACGTGTGTGCGCGGATCGGCACCATCGCCGACCACCAGCCGTTCGGTGGCCCGTCCCAGACGCTCGACCACCTCGTGGTACCGGCTGCGCTGCACCAGGATCCGGGACGCCGCCGAACATGCCTCGCCCTGGTTGAAGTAGCCGCCCTCGACCGCTGCGGCCACCGCCAGGTCCAGGTCGGCGGAGTCGAAGATGATCAGGCCGTTCTTCCCGCCCAGTTCCATCAGGGTGGGTGTCAGGTTCTGCGCCGCGGTCCGGATCACCGCCCGGCCGGCGTTCGGCGAGCCGGTGAACGACACCTTCCCGATGCCCGGGTGGGCCGCGAGCGTCGCGCCCACCTCCGGCCCGCCCGGCACCACATGCACCAGGTCGTCGGGAAGTACTTCGCCGATCAGTTCGACCAGCCGCAGGATCGCCAGCGGGGCCTGCTCGGGGGGCTTGATCACCACGGCGTTCCCGGCCGCCAACGCCGGGGCGACCTTCCCCGCCACATGGATCGGCGGCCAGTTGAACGGGATGATCGCCCCGACCACCCCGTACGGCTCGAGCACCGTGACGTCCAGCACGAAGCCCTGATCGCGCACGTAGTTCGGCATGGCTTCCACGGCGCTGCCGAAGAACTCGAAGACCGAGATGCACACCTCGAGGTCCAGATCGCGGGCCTGGCTCCGCGGCTTGCCCATCTCCCGGGTCTCCAGCGCGGCGATCTCGTCCGCGTGATCGCGGATGATCGCGGCGACCGCGGTCAGGTAGCGCCCGCGCTCCCGGGCGGTGCGCCGGCACCAGGTCCGCTGCGCGTCGGCCGCCACCCGGACCGCAGCATCGACCTGCTCGGCCGAGCTCACCGGAACCCGGGCGAACACCCTGCCGTCGGCCGGGTTGTCGATGTCCAGGTACTCCTGATGGCCGGCCGCCCAGCGGCTGGTCACCGTCATCAGGTCGGTCGATGAGCTCATGCCGGACTCCTCATCTGGTCTGCCGGGCGCCGGTGGCCCCGGCGAATCCACCCGCGGCCAGCAGCGCGGCCGCCTGCTTGGAGGCGTCCAGACCCTCGCGTCCGACGATGAACCAGATGCCGCGAGCGTCGCTGTCGCCGTGGTTGACGAACATGTGCGGCCGCGTGGAGTCGAAGCACAGCGAGTCACCGGCGCGCAGCACCCTGGTGTCGAAGTCCAGTCGCAGTTCCAGTTCGCCCTGCAGCATGTAGGCGTACTCCACGCCCTGGTGCCTGGTCATCTGGTTGCTGATGGAACTGGTGGCTCCGGGCCGGTAGGTGACCAGGATGAGATCCACCACCGCCCGGTCTCCGACCGTCAGCAGTTCCCAGGTGACGCCGTTCTCCATCTCCAGCACCGGATGGTCCGTGGCGCCCTGCACGACGCCATGCCAGGTTCCGGAAGCCTTGGCGGGCGCGGCGGGAACGGGGTCGGCACGCAGCGTGGCCGGGCGGCGCGCCGGCGTCGCACCCACCGCGGCCGCCCGGTGCACGCCGAAGATGTCGTCCACGGACATCCCCAACCGGTTGACCAGCGCGTACAGCGTGCTGACCGATGGCTGCGTCTTGCCGGTCTCCACCTGGGACAGCAGGCTGGCCGATACGCCGATGTCGGCGGCCAGCTGGCGCAGGCTGAGCTTGTGCCGGGCCCGCGCGGCCCGCAACGCAGCACCCACCTGCTCTACCATCGCCCGATCCGGGTCTGGCCTGTCCTCATGTCCTTCCTCTCGATCGGGTACGCCTGCCGGCGGTCCGCGCACCGATGGCTCGCTTCGGACGTCCAGCGTCAGTACACACGGGAAGTCATCCGGATGACGCCAGGGGGCCGCCGGACGGTGGATCGGTTGAGTGCTATTGACAACCCGGCCCGGTCGTTGGGATCGTGTGTGTTCAGTCATACCGTACAGCATCGTCCCACGGTGAGCACCGTCACTGGACGGAGTCACCGACGTCGTCAACCGAATCCGAAAGGTGCGTCGTCACCATGGTCGAAAGCGGTAAGTCACAGGATCGTATGCGGATCAATCGGCGCCAGATGCTCTCTTGGTCCGGGGCGGGCGCGCTGTCCCTGCTGGGGTCGGGTCTGCTGGCCGCCTGCAGTGCGGAATCGCCGAGCGGCTCGTCGACCGGGAGCCCAGCGGGTGGGTCCACGCCGGCCGGCACCTCGGGTGGTGGTTCGTCTGCCGGTAGCTCGTCGGCCGCTGCTTCGTCGGCCGGCGGTTCCCAGACCGGCCAGTCGAGCGGATCGGGCGGTGCGTCGGGCACGCCCATCAAGGTGGGTGCGTCGCTCTCGCTGACCGGTTCGCTGGCCTCGTCCGCGTTGATCCACAAGACCGCCGGTGACGTCTTCGTCGACCGGTTGAACAAGAACGGCGGACTGCTCGGCCGGCCGGTGCAGTGGATCGTCATCGACGACCAGTCGCAGAACGACAAGGCGGCCGCCGCCTACGAGCGCCTGATCACCGAGGAGAAGGTGGACCTGATCTCCGCGCCCTACGGGACGGGCACCACCAGCGCCGCCATGACGGTCGCCCAGCGCTACGGGTACCTGTTCCCCAACACCACCGGGAGCCTGACCTACCAGTACAGCTACGCCGGCCAGTTCCCCAGTTGGAGTTCGGGGCGCTATCCCAACGAGAGCATCGTCTCCGACCTGTTGGACATGTTGGAGGAGAGCGGCGGTCCGCTGAAGAAGATCGCCTTCGTGGTGAACGAGTTCCCCGGCTCCAACTACGTCGCGCTGGGCACCGACCAGGGTGACGACAAGGACCGCAAGGGCGCCATCGACGTCGCCACCGACCGCGGTTACGAGGTCATGAAGGTCACCTACCCGATCGCCATCACCGACTGGGCGCCCATCGCCGCACAGGTGCGCAGCTTCGCACCGGACCTGATCTTCAACGCCGGCGTCGGCCTGGACGGGTCCAACCTGGCGCAGGCCCTGCAGGCGGTGAACTTCGCGCCGAAGGGTCAGTTCTCGCTGTGGTCCAGCCCGGCTCCGCTGGACGGCCTGGGCGCGACCTCCAACGACATCATGCTGGCCGGCCTCTTCCTGCCCACCATGCCGCAGGCACAGACCGACACGGCGAAGGAGATCGTGGCCGCCTACGCGGAGAAGGCCAAGGCGGACAAGACCTATCCGATCTTCGAGACTCAGGCGGCGTCCGAGTGGGTCGCCTGGGAGTTCCTGGTGCAGGCCGTGGAGGGCACCAAGTCGCTCGAGCACGACAAGTTGATCGACTGGCTGGCCACCAACGGCATCACCTCGGAGCTGATCGGCAAGCTCACCTTCGACAAGGGCGCCAACAACTACACCGGCAACACCTCCATCATCGAACAGCTGCAGGACGGTGTCTGGCAGTCGGTGTGGCCGGCGGACAAGCGCAGCGCGAAGGTGGTCTATCCCAAGAAGTGAGTCCCAGGACGGCGTGCCGTCGCAATCAGGACCGGTCGACACAGGGAGGAGCCGCCGGATGCTGTACGTCCAGACGTTCGTCACCGGCGTGCTGTCGGCCGGCATCCTGACGCTCATCGCCGTCGGGTTCTCGCTGCAGTGGCGCATCCTGAAGCTGGTCAACCTGGCGCACTTCTCCATCGTGCTGCTGTGCGCCTATCTGACCTACGACCTGTCCAGCCGGACCGGTATCGACCCGTTCGTCTTCGTGCCGGTCGTCGTGCCCGCGGGCGCCCTGCTGACCATGGGATGCCAGTGGTTGTTCGACCACTTCAAGGTCACGGTGTTCAACTCGCTGCTGCTGACCTTCGGGCTGTTCATCATGGTGGAAGGCATCATCACCGACATCTGGGGCGGTGACTTCCTGCGGATCAACGCGGCCATCAGCCCCTACTCGACCAAGTCGTTCACCGTGTTCGGCATCGCGGTCCCGCTCGCCCCGCTGATCGCCTTCGCGGTCGCCGCGCTGCTGGTCTTCGGCGCGGCCGTGTACCTGCAGCGCAGCTACTTCGGCAAGGCGTTGCGGGCCATCGCGCAGGACCGGGAGATCGCCACCGCCTACGGGGTCAACTACCGCCGGGTCTCCACCCTGCTGGCGGCCGGGAACGGTGCCGCCGGCGCGCTCGCCGGCGTGCTGGTGGCGGTGAGCGGCGCGGTCTACCCCACGGCGTCGGAGGCCTGGATCGGCCTGGTCTTCGCAGTCGTCATCCTCGGCGGCATCGGCAGCCCGCTGGGCGCCCTGGTTTCGGCCGTGCTGATCGGGGCGGTCACCGGGGTGGGCAGTGCGCAGTGGGGGACGTCCGCGGCGCAGCTGATCATGTTCATCATCCTCATCCTGGTGCTGCTGTGGAAGACCGAGGGTCTGTTCAAGAGGCTTCGCGTATGACCGCGCGTTCCGCCTCGGCCTTCCTCCTGGTGGGCATCGCGCTGTTCCTGGTGCCCAACCTGCGCGAGTGGATGGGTTTCCCCGTCTACATCCTGGTGTTCCTGTACTCGACGTTCTACTGGATCACCCAGGCGACCAGCTGGAACATCCTCAGCGGCTACTCCGGCTACTTCAGCTTCGGCCAGTCGGCGTTCGTCGGCACCGGACTGTATGCCACCGCCATCTTCTCGGCCCAGTACCGGCTGAACTTCTTCCTCGCCGTGCTGCTGGCCGGACTGATCACCACGCTGCTGGCTCTGGCGGTGGGGTTCGTCGCGTTCCGGCTGCGATCGCTGCGCGGCGAGATCTTCACCTTGCTGACCTTCGTGGTGGCCTTCGTGCTCGCCGCCATCGCTCAGCTGAGTTCCTTCGTCGACGGCGGCCAGGGCCGGGTGCTGACGCCCCCGCGTTACCCGGCCTTCTTCGGCAGTTACAACGACCTCATCTTCCGGATGGGGGCGATCGCCGCGGTCATCGCGGTGGGTGCCGCCTATGCCATCCAGCACTCCAAACTCGGCCGCGGGCTGTTCGCCATCCGGGACGACGAGGACGTCGCCGAGGCGCTGGGAACCCCGACCTTCCGCTACAAGATGATCGCCTTTGCCATCAGCGGGTTCCTGGCCGGCGCCGCGGGGGGCATGAACTCGTTGCAGGTCAGCTACCTGACCACGGACACCACCTTCAACTTCATCGTCCCGCTGTTCGTGATCCTGATGAGCACGCTGGGCGGGCGCAACCACTGGCTGGGGCCGGTGATCGGCGCGGTGCTGATCTACTCCCTGCAGGAGCGGCTCGCCGGTGCGGGCTTCGCCGACTCCAGCCAGATCATTCTCGGCGCGGTGCTCGCGCTGACCATCCTGGTGGTGCCCGAGGGGCTGTACGTCCGGCTGCGGGCGATCTGGCGGCTGGCCCTGGCGGTGTTCGTGATCGCGCTGGCGGCCCAACAGGTCCTCGGCGTGTTCGACTCGATCCTCACCCGGTTCTTCGTGGCGCTGGTCGTGGTGCTGCCGTTCGTGGTGGTGCCACCGCGGCGGCTGGCCGGGCTGGGCTGGTTCGCGCCGCGCGCGGTGCCGCCGCGGCCGCGGCCGAACCCCGCTCCCCGGGCGAACGGCCGGCTGGACCGGGAGGCCGCCCGATGAGCGGAACGGGGTCGGGTGGCGCGGCGCGGCCGGATCCGTCGCCCATGCTGCTGGACTGCCGGGACATCCACATGGATTTCAGCGGCCTGCGGGCGCTGGGCGGGGTGGACTTCTCGGCGGCCGAGGGCGAGATCGTGGCGCTGGTGGGCCCCAACGGTTCCGGCAAATCCACCTTGGTGAACGTGATGTCGGGGGCCATGCGGCCGACCTCCGGACGCATCCGTTTCGGTGGGGTGGACATCACCGGACGCAAGCCGCATGCGATCTCCCGGTTGGGCATCGCCCGCACCTATCAGATTCCCAGGCCGTTCGGCACCATGACGGTGCTGGGCAACGTGGCGTTCGCCGCATCGTTCAGTGCCGACGCCCTGCCACAGCGGGAGGCCGAGCAGCGGGCCTGGGAATGCCTGGACTTCACCAAGCTGGCCGGCGTCGCGCACCAGTTGCCCGGTGCCATCAACCTGCAGCAGCGCAAGTTCCTGGAACTGGCCAGGGCACTGGCGGCGCGGCCGCGCCTGCTGATGCTGGATGAGGTGCTGACCGGCCTGAACCCCGCCGAGATCGAGGACTCGCTGGACCTCATCCGGCGGATCCACGACTCCGGCGTCACCTTGATCATCGTGGAGCATCTGATGCGGGTGATCACCCAGCTGGCCAGCCGGCTGGTGGTGCTGGACCGGGGAAAGCTGCTGGCGCAGGGGGATCCCGGTGACGTGATGGGCCGCGAGGACGTCATCACCGCATACCTGGGGCGGGAATATGCTTGATGTCAGTGGGCTGAACGTGTTCTACGGCCAGGCCCAGGCGCTGTGGGACGTCAGCCTGTCGGTGGCCGGCGGCGAGGTCGTCAGCATCGTCGGGGTCAACGGGGCGGGAAAGTCGACCCTGGTGAACACGATCGCCGGTCTGCTGCGGCCGGCCTCGGGGCGGATCAGCATGTCCGGCGTCGATGTCGCCCGTGTCCCGGGCCACCGGATCTGCGAGCACGGGATCGCGGTGGTGCCGGAGGGCAGGCGGATCCTGCCGCAGATGACGGTCCGCGACAATCTCGACCTCGGCGCCTATCGGCCGGGAGCCCGGCGAGCCAGCCAGCAGCGCATCGAGTGGGTGCACTCGCTGTTCCCGATCCTGTGGGACCGGCGCAACCAGATGGCCGGCACGATGAGCGGCGGCGAGCAGCAGATGCTGGCGATCGGCCGGGCATTGATGTCCGACCCGCAACTGCTGCTGTTGGACGAACCGTCCCTCGGGCTGGCCCCGGTGATCGTGGACACCATCTTCGACGTCATCACGCAGATCAAGGACCGGGTGAGTGTCTGCCTGGTGGAGCAGAACATCCTGCGCGCCCTGAAGATCTCCTCGCGCGGCTACGTGATCGTCGAGGGTCGGGTCGTGCTGGGGGGCACGTCGGAGGAACTGCTGGCCAACGAGGACGTGCGGCGCGCCTGCCTCGGGCTGTGACCCGGGTCAGGTCACCAACCAGCCACCGTCGACGAACAGGTTCGTCCCGCTCACCGAGGGATGGTCCAGCAGGAAGGCGGTGGCCGTGGCCACCTCCTCGGTGGTGATCAGCCTGCCCAGCGGCGTGCGCGCGATGATGCCGTCCAGCACCGCCGCGGGCATGGAGCTCCAGGCCGGGTGGTCGCCCACGATTCCCGGGTGGATCGCGTTGACCCGGATCGGCGCCAGCTCGCGGACCAGTGTCCGGGTCAGTCCGGTCATCGCGTCGTTCACCGTGGTGATCGTGGTGGAGCCCTGATAGGGCCGTTCCTTCGCCAGACCGCCGAACAGCACGATGGAACCGTCGGTCTGCATGCGCGATTTCAGCGCGTGCACCACCTCGGTGTATCCGACCAGTTTGATCGTCACCAGGCGAACCGCACGGTCGATGTTGTAGTCGGCGATGGTGTTGTAGTCGCGCTCGACGGCGGCCAGCACCAGGTCGTGCACCGGCCCGATGTCCTGCAGGGCCTGCGCGATGTCCGCCGGCCGGGACAGGTCCAGGGCGATTCCCGTTGCCGTGTCGCCGATCTCCGCCGCGGCGGCCCGGGCGCGCGCCAGGTCGCGGCTGGACACCACGACGTCGTGGCCGCGTCCGGCGAACAGTTCTGCGACCGCCCGCCCTAGTCCGGAGGTTCCGCCCACCACGACCGTCACGCCCCGTTGGTCGGCCACGCCGCGCTCCCTTCCGTACCGGATCGCCCGGTCGCTCGGATGTGCCCTCCACCCGGCGTGCCGGGTGAGCCGGCGCCATCGCGGCGCAGTCCATCCACCCGCACGTCGCCCGTTCATTCACAGTAGATGGACGGAGGCGGGATGTCTAGTGTGTGTGAACGCAATTCCGCACCAGCAGGGACGAGACTCGGGCTGATAAGAGCCGTGTCGCAACGCTATCGTGACGTGATGCCGGGGATGGACTCTTGTTCACTGAAACTGTACGATCATCCCACGCCCCCGTTGGCGCGATGTGTCCCGGCCTCGTCTCCTGCGTCGAAGGACTCCCGTGCATACCTACAAGATCGTGCGTGACGTCTTCAGCGGCCTGCGGCCCGTGCACTCCGTGGCCGGTTCCCACGGCTTCTCGCGCGCGGTGCTGGTGGATGGGGACGACGGGTCCACCCACGTCGAACTGGCCGTATGCCAACTGGAGCCGGGCGGCTGGGTGGGCGGCCACCTGCACCCGTTCGAGGAGTCGTTCTTCATCCTCGAAGGCTCCGCGGAGATCGGGATCGACGGGTCGGGTTACCGACTGGTGCCGGGCGATTTCGGCTTCGCCCCGGTCGCGACCCCGCATGCCTGGAGCAACCCGTCGGACGCCCCGGTCCGCTGGTACAGCATCCGCTCACCCCAGCCGCGGCAGATCGGCCGGTCCTACGGCACTTTTCCGGTTGCCCGGTACCGGATCCCGGACTTGATCCGCGAGGTGCGCGAGGAGGATCCCACCGTGCGCTTCGTCGGGCACTTCGACGACCGCGACCTCGGCGCGCCCGGTTCGTTGTCCATGCCCGGCTACCACGGTCACCAGGTGCGCGACATCGCGGTGCGGATGATGGTCGACGACGTGCTCGGGGCAGTGCACCACACGAACTTCATGATCCAGTTCCAGCCGCGCCGGGATGAGGGGCTCTCCGGCAGTTCGCACTTCCACGACTTCGAGGAGGCGTACCTGCTGGTGGCCGGGACCGGGGAGGTGACGCTGGAGGGCGAGACGCACCACGTGCAGGCGGGCGACCTGGTGTGGCAATCCAGTTCCACCATGCATGGCTGGGTGAATCGCGGCACCGTTCCGCTGCGCTTCATCGAACTGCAGGCTCCGCGGCCGCCGTCCTCCAACGCCGTGGTGTTCGAAAGTTCCTGGAACGAGATCGCCGAGGCGACGCTGCCACCGGAGGTTCGCCCAGCGGACGCCGATGGCGTGCCGGCCAGCCATGGGTGACCCGGAATTCCCCACCATCCGGCTGGCCGCGGCGCAGGCCGCGCCGCCGTACCTGGACCGATCGGCCGCGGTGCGGAAGGCCTGCCAGATGATCGCCGAGGCCGGCGCCGGCGGGGCGGACGTGGTGGCCTTCGCGGAGGGATTCATCCCGGGCCACCCGGTGTGGTTCTACCATCATCCGGCGCTGTCGCCGGAGAGCCTGGGGTACGCCGAGCGGCTGTTCCGCAATGCGATCGAGATCCCGGGCCCGGACGTGGACGCGCTGTGCGCGGCCGCCGCCGCGGCCCGCATCCATGTGGTCATCGGGGTGTGCCAGCGCCGGCCGGGCAGTGCCGGAACCCTGTGGAACAGCCAGCTGTTCATCGGCCCGTCCGGCGAGGTGATCGGCGTGCACCAGAAGCTGGTGCCGACCGCCGCCGAGCGACTGGTGCACACCGGAGGGGCGGCCGACGGCATGCGCGCCTTCGACACCGAGTTCGGCCGGATCGGCGGCCTGATCTGCGGCGAGAACTCCAACCCGTTGGCCATCAACGCGCTGATCCGGGACCAGATCCGGGTGCACGTGGCCAGCTGGCCCAACTACTTCGCACCCGGCTGGCCACCGGGCATGGCCGAGACCGGCCTGATGACCGGCCGTTCCATCGCGTACATGGCGAAGTGCTTCGTGATCAATGCCTGCGGGACCATCCACCCGGAAGCGTCCGACCGCTTGGCGACCTCCGACCGGGACCGGCAGTACCTGGCTGACCCGGCGAATCTCGGCGGCTCCACGATCATCGACCCGACCGGCGCGGTGATCGCCGGCCCGGCCGGCCCGGGCGAGCAGATCATCTACGCGGACGCCGATCTCGGGCAGATCGTGCGGACCAAGCTCATCCACGACCTGGCCGGGCACTATCAGCGCGACGACGTCTTCGAGTTCGCGGTGCTGGACCGCACTGCGCACCGATCCCGCCGGCCCGCCACCGCGCCCGCGGAGCCGGAAACCGGCCGCCGTCCCCGCGTCGAGCCGTCCGAGGAGGTCGGGCACACCGATGGATCCCGAGCCCCCGATGGACGAGCCGATCGACCTGCACTGCCATCTCATCCCGGAGCCGGAGGCGTCGCTTCGCTACCTGCCGATGCGGTTCGGGACCGGGGCCGACCGTGAGGTCGTCTACTACCACGGGGCCAGCGTCGGCCCCATCCGCTCCCAGCTGACCGACGTCGACGCCGCGGTGGACCGGATGGACCGGGTCGGGCTATCCCGGGGCGCGGTCTCGGTCGCCCCGCTGTCCTACCGCTACGACCTGGACGCGGCGGAGTGCCTGCGCTGGCACGCCGGGCTGAACGATGCGCTGGCCGCCGCCTGCGCCCGTCATCCGCGACGGCTCACCGCGCTGGGCATCGTCCCGTTGCAGGATCCGGCGGCAGCCGCGGCGGAGGCCCGCCGTGCGGTGGACGAGCTGGGCATGCGCGGCCTGGAGATCGGCACCAGGGTGGTCGACCGGACTCTCGACGACCCGGCGCTGGAACCCTTCTGGGACGCGGTGGAAGAGCTCGGGGTCGCGCTGTTCATCCATCCCGAGCATGGACCGGATCCGCTGTGGTCGGACTATTACCTGGTCAATCTGGTGGGAAATCCGGTGCAGACCACGCTCGCGGTGGCCAGCCTGATCTTCGGCGGCGTGCTGGACCGGCACCCGGCTCTGCGGTTCTGGCTGGCCCACGGCGGCGGCGCCGTTCCCTCGCTGGCCGGCCGGCTGACCCACGGGTGGCGGGTGCGGCCCGAGCCGCGCCGCCGCGGCGCCGGGAACCCGATGCAGATCCTGGCCCGCAACTTCTGGTTCGACAGCCTCACCCACGACCCCGCCACGACTGCCGCGTTGATCACCCGGTTCGGCGCGGACCGGGTGGTGCTGGGCTCGGACAGCCCGTTCGACATGCAGGACGACGATCCGTGGGCCTCGCTGTGCCAGGCCGCGCCCGATCCCGCAGACCGCCGGCGGGTGGTGCGGGCATCCCATGCGCTGCTGCAGCCGCCGCCCATCCCGGCATAGCGCCGGCCCGCCGAGCGGCGCCGGCGAGGGATGGTGCGGCTATCGCGCCGGGGCCGTCGATCCGGTGGAGTGCGATGGGTCGCCCGTCGGGGAGGGGCCGCCGCCCTCGGTGACGCGGTTCGCCGGTGACGGGGCCGCCGGGTGCGACCGGCTCCGCGGCACGCCTCGGGTGCTGCCCGGGACGCCGGTGATCGCACCGGCGCGAGTCGCACCGGTGCGGGTCACGGCTGCGCCAGCGGTGGCGCCGGCGATGGCGTGGTGTGCGGGCCCGCGGTCCGGGCCGGCGGGGGTCACGAAGCGCAACGACATGGCGCCGGTCCGCGGTCAGCCGCCCGCACCCGCCGATCTGCCGCTATCGGGCACGACGCCGGTCGCGTACCAGGCCCGGGCGCTCAGGCTGAACGGGCCGGCCGGCAGGGCGGCGCGGCAGGTCTCCCGCACCACGGCGCGGCGCGCCGCGGACAGTTCTGCCAGCGCCTGCCCGGCAGGGCCGACGCCCAGCGTGAATGGGTCCCAGAAGTCGTCGAACCCGGTATAGGTGGCCCGGACCGCCAGTTCGCCGTCGGTGACGTCGGTCATCCCGGCCGCGCGGAACCGGCGGGTGATGTCGCCGGCCGTCCGGCCCGGCCGCCCGGCCTCGCCCACCGTCGTGGGGTCGACCGCGGCCATCGCGGTCCAGAACAACCGCAGCATGGTCATGCCGTCACCGCCGTCCCACATGCAGGCCGCCACCACGCCGCCCGGCCGCGTCACCCGCATCATCTCCCGCACCGCCAGGTCCGGATCCGCCAAGAACCCGAACACCAGGGACGACAGCACCGCGTCGAACCAGCCACGCGACCACGGCAGGTACTCGGCCACGCCCTGGCGCACGTCCACGCCCGGGTGCCGGTACCGGCACGCCGCCACGAACTGGGGTGCGGGATCGATCGCGGCCACCTTCTCGGCGCCCACCCGCGCCACCAGCTCCGTGGTCAGCCCGCCCGGCCCGCACCCGACGTCCAGCACTCGCATGCCGGGGACGACGCCGGCGGCCTCGGCCAGCGCGGGCGCCAGCTCGGGCACGTACCGGCCCATGTAGCGGTCGTAGGCGGCGGCCGGGGCGACGAACATCCCGGACGGTTCCGGCCCGTCGGCGCTGCCGAGGAACTCGCCCAGGTGGACCGGGGGAGCCGGTTCGTACTGATCGAGCGAACCCGAGCGCTGTGCGGGTAGGTCGGTCATGGCATCGCCTCCCAGCGGATGGTCGCGGCCCGGTAGCGCCCGGTGCCGGATTGGGCTGTTTCATCCCACGGGTGCCGCGCGGGCCCCGGAAAGCAGCAATTCGTGCACAGCTGTTCTGTTATCAAGATGACCGGGAAGCCGGAGTATCACCGGCCCGGGTAACGTCTCTGCACTCATGAAGCGACTGCCGGCGGTGGCCGGCTCGAGCGCGCCCCCGCTCAGCCTCGCCGGCCGGCCGGGGAGACGGCCGGCGAGCCGATCGACCCCGGCCCGGCCGGCGGGAGACGCGCGTGGAGATTCGGCAGTTACGGTTCTTCGTCACGTTGGCCGAGGAACTGCACTTCGGCCGGGCCGCCGCGCGTGAGCACATCGTGCAGTCCGCGCTCAGCCAGCAGATCCAGCGGCTGGAGCGGGAGCTCGGCGTGCCGCTGGTCGAGCGCAGCACCCACCATGTCCGGCTGACGCCGGCCGGTCAGGCGCTGCTGACCGAGGCCCGCACGGTGCTGCGGTCGGTGGAGCGTGCGGTGCTCGTCGCGCAGGCCGCCAGCGCAGACACCCAGGTGCTGCGGGTCTCGGTGTTGGATGCCAGCCTGGATTCGATGCCCCAGGTGCTGCGAAACGTGCAGTACAACCACCCCAATGTGGTGGTGCACCGGATGGAGGTCTCGGTGCCGGCGCAGTACCGAATGCTCGCCGAACGCTCCCTCGATGTCGGAGTGGGCAACGCCGTGAGCGCGCCCGCCGGGGTGGCCTCGGAGATCTTCCGATGGGACCCGCTCGGCGTGCTGGTCGCCGACGGGCACCCGCTGTCCGGTATGGACC
>DASSTH010000633.1:0-4544 GCA_035708025.1 Nakamurella sp.
CTCCCGCACCGCGGTGGAGTCGGTGGAGTCCGATCAGGCCCGCGCCACCTACGTGTTCGGCACCACCGATGTGGACGCCCTGAACACTGCCCTGATCATGATCAGCTTCCGCCGGGAGGCGCTGTACCTGCCGCCGGACCGGCTGGGGCGCTGGTCGCTGGCCGCCCGCACCGTGCCGGTGGTGCAGTGGGCCCGCGGGATGTTCGCCGCCCGGGTGGTGCACGACGACAACTGGGCGGCGAACATCGGTGCCGCGCTGCGCTGAGTAGCCCCCGGGCCACCGTCTACCGTAGGGCGGTGACCGAATCGTCCGTGCCGGCCGAGGACGCCGCAGCAGCCCCCGCGTCCGGCCGGCGGTCCGGCCGGCCCGCCGATCCCGCAGCGCCCACCGCGGCGCCCTCCGGGCAGCCCGGCGTGGTGATGCCGATCGGCGGTGCCGAGGACAAGGTCGGCCGGATGGCCCTGTTGCGGCAGGTACTCGCGCTGGCCGGCGGCGAGTCCGCCCGGATCGTGGTGTTGTCCACCGCGTCGTCCCTGGGCGACGAGATCACCCACGCCTACCTGCAGGTGTTCGCCCAGCTGGGGGCGCGGGACGTGGTGGGCATCCGACCGGAGAGCCGGGCGCAGGCCGCCGACCCGGGGATCGTCGCGGCGGTGCAGCGCGCCAGCGGGGTCTTCATGACCGGCGGCAACCAGACCAAACTGGCCGCGTTGGTGGTGGGCACGGCGCTGGGCGAGGCGATCCGCGCCGCACACGTCCGTGGCGCGCTGGTGGCCGGCACCTCCGCCGGCGCCAGTATCTGCTCCGAGCACATGGTCTCGTTCGGCACCAGTGGGGCCACCCCGAAGTTCCGCATCGGCCAGGTGTCACAGGGCCTGGGCCTGCTGCCCGGGGTGATCGTCGATCAGCATTTCGTGCAGCGCAACCGGTTCGGCCGGCTGCTGGCGCTGGTGGCCGCCAACCCCGCGCAGCTCGGCGTCGGCATCGACGAGGACACCGCCGCCATCGTCCGGCCGGACGGCACCCTGGAGGTGGCGGGTCGGGGGGTGGTGACGATCGTCGACGGGGCCGAGCTGATCACCACGGCGTACACCGCCACCGGCACCCAGCCGCTGCTGCTGTCCGACGTCCGGCTGCACACCCTCCCGCACGGAGCGGTGTTCGACCTGACCCGGCGCACGTTGCGGTCCGCCCCGGGGCTGTCGGACACCTCCGGTGCGCCGGCCCTGACCACGCTGGCCGACGTGCCGGCGGGAACCCGGCCGCGCTCGCGGCGGATCGCCGCCGAGGGCGCGCTGACCAGCACCCGCGAGCTGCGTCGCCGGCCGTCCGCCTCGGACTGAGCCTGCCCCCGATCGCGGCCCGATCCCATGCCGCGCCGCGCGTGACGCAGGCTCAGCCAGCGCCCGGCCGCCGGTCGGGGGAGAATCGCCGCACGCCGGCTCACCGGCACCGTTCGCCTGCGAGGGAGGCGTGAGCGTGACCGACCAGCTGCCCGACGACGAGGCCGCGCGGATCGCCGCGCCCGGAGCATCCCTCGACACCCCGGCGGCGCCCCGGGAGGTGCGCATCCGGGAGATCCGCGTCTACCGCGGCCCGAACTACTACTCCTACGACCAGGCGGTCCGGATGGTGGTCGAGCTGGGCGCCCTGGAGGACGAGCCCACCGACACCCTGCCCGGCTTCGCCGACGCGCTGCTCGCCCAGCTCCCCGGGCTGTCCGAACACCAGTGCTCCCGGGGGCGGGACGGCGGGTTCGTCGAACGGCTGCGCGAGGGCACCTGGGCCGGGCACGTCTGCGAGCACGTGGCCCTGGAGCTGCAGCGGTCGGCCGGTCACGAGATCACCCGCGGCAAGACCCGGTCGACCGGCGAGCGCGGCGTTTACAACGTCATCTACGACTACCTGGACGAGACGGTCGCCATGCTGGCCGGCCGGCTGGCGGTCCGGTTGGTCAACCATCTGATCACGCCCGAGGACGGATTCGACTTCGCCGCCGAGCACGAGGCCTTCCTGCGCACCAGCCAGCGGGTGGCGTTCGGTCCCTCCACCCAGGCCATCCTCGAGGAGGCCACCGCCCGGGACATCCCTTGGCAGCGGCTGAATTCGGCCTCCCTGGTGCAGTTGGGGCAGGGCGTGCACCAGCGGCGGATCCGCGCCACCATGACGTCGCTGACCAGCTCCCTGGCAGTGGACGTCGCCAGCGACAAGGAGCTGACCAACCGGCTGTTGGCGGCTGCCGGGCTGCCGGTACCCGCGTCCGAGGTGGTGCGCACCGCCGCCGACGCGGTGCGGATGGCCCGCCGCATCGGCTACCCGGTGGTGGTCAAGCCGCTGGACGGCAACCACGGCCGCGGCGTCGCGATCAACCTCACCTCCGAGGCCGAGGTGACCGCCGCCTTCGCGGACGCCTACGACCAGTCCCGCCGGGGCTATGTGATCGTGGAGTCGTTCATCTCCGGGCGCGACTACCGGGTGCTGGTGGTGGGCGGGAACATGGTGGCCATCGCCGAGCGGGTGCCCGCGCACGTGATCGGCGACGGCACCCACACGGTGGCCGAACTGGTGGAGATCACCAATGCCGATCCCCGCCGCGGCGTCGGCCACGAAAAGGTCCTCACCCGAATCGATGTCACCGCTGCCGCAGTGGAACTGGTTCGCGCGCAAGGCTTCGAGATGGACTCGGTGCCCGCCCGGGGCGAGATGGTCAAGCTGGCGCTCACCGGCAACATGTCCACCGGCGGCATCTCCATCGACCGCACCTTCGAGGCACACCCGGACAACGTGGACATCGCCGAGGAGGCCGCGCGGGTCGTGGGGCTGGACATCGCCGGCATCGACTTTTTGTGCCCGGACATCACCCAGCCGGTGCGCGAGACCGGCGGCGGCATCTGCGAGGTCAACGCCGCACCCGGCTTCCGGATGCACAGCCATCCCACCGTGGGGGAGCCGCAGTACGTGGCCAAGCCGGTGGTGGACCTGCTGTTCCCACCGGGCTCGCCGTCCCGCATCCCTATCGTGTCGGTGACGGGGACCAACGGGAAGACCACCACCGCGCGGATGATCGCGCACATCTTCCGCGGCATGGGGCGCAAGGTCGGCATGACCTCCACCGACGGCATCGTGATCGACGACCGGCTGGTGATCCGGGCCGACGCCTCGGGCCCCCGGTCGGCCCGCATGGTACTGCAGAACCCCCGGGTGGACTTCGCGGTGTTCGAGGTGGCCCGTGGCGGCATCCTGCGCGAGGGCCTGGGATTCCAGCGCAACGACGTCGCGGTGGTGCTGAACGTGGCGCCGGATCACCTGGGGCTGCGCGGGATCGACACCGTGGAGCAACTGGCCAGGGTCAAGCAGGTGATCGTCGAGGCGGTGCCCAAGAGCGGGTCCGCGGTGCTGAATGCCGACGACGACCTGGTGGCCGGCATGCGCCGGGCGTGTTCCGGGGAGGTCGCCTGGTTCTCGGTGCGGCCGCGCAACCGGATGATCGAGGACCACTGCCGGCACGGCGGCAAGGCCGTGGTGCTGGAACCCGGGGAACTGGGCGACCTGATCGTGCTGGTGCACGGCCGGCGCCGGATGCCGTTGGCGTACACCCACCTGCTGCCGGCCACCTTCGGCGGCAAGGCGATGTTCAACGTGCAGAACGCGATGGCTGCTGCCGGGGCCGCGTACTGCGCCGGCGCCCACCTGCACGACATCCGGGCCGGGCTACGGTCCTTCACCCCCAGCTACTACCAGGCGCCCGGACGGATGAACCTGACCGAGGTGCAGGGCGTCAAGGTGATCGTCGACTACTGCCACAACGCGCCGGCCATGGTGGCCCTGGGCGACTTCGTGGACAAGTTCTTCGACGAGGCACAGGGACTGGAACGCCCGCAACGGATCGGTGTGATCGCCACGGCGGGCGACCGCCGGGACTCGGACATGGTCGACCTGGGCGCCGAGGCGGGCCGGCATTTCGACCGGATCGTGGTCCGGGAGGATGAGAACCGGCGCGGCCGGCGACCGGGTGAGGCCGCCGAGTTGATAGCCAGCGGGGTCCGGGTGGCCGAGGCGGACGGGGGCCGGGTGCGCATGCTGGACATCGTGTTGGACGAGATCGAGTCGACCAGGGCCGCGGTCTCGCTGGCCAATCCGGGTGACCTAGTGGTGCTGTGCGTGGACCGGGCGCGCGCGGTGTGGGACGAGCTGCAGGCCATTGGCCAGGTGGCGCAGGCCGGCGCCGCCGAGGAGGAGGAGACCGGCTGAATCGCCGCAGCCGATCACGTTCCGCGACCGTCCCGTTTTCTTTGTGGAAACAACACCCGTGACGGGACCACGCCCGCATCTGCGGCCGGATCCCGACGCCCCGGGCCGGACCCCGTCACCTGACAAGGCCCCGGATCGATCGGGACCTCGGAAAGTTCCGGATTGCTCCGGACCTCGGAAAGTTCCGGGCTGTTCCGGGCCTCGGAAGCTTCCGGATCTGATCCAGGTCCGGACGGGACTGTTGCTCGCGACGCTTTGACTTTGCTCCAGCCGTTGGAGCAAAGTCAAAGCG
>DASSTH010000634.1:0-2244 GCA_035708025.1 Nakamurella sp.
CCGTTCCAGCAGCGCGGCGCGGTAGCCGGCGATCTCCGGTCCCGGCAGACCGAGGTGGCGGCCGGCCGCGTCCCACCACTGCCCGACCCATCCGCGGCACTCGGGGTCGGCGATGGCCTGGGACACCGTCCGGTGCCCGCGGATGCTGCCGGCGTAGGCGAGCAGCGAGTGGCTCCCGTTGAGCAGCCACAGCTTTCGTCGTTCGTGCGGCGCGGCGTCGGGCACGAAGCGCGCGCCTGCGGACTCCCACGCCGGCCGACCGACCGGGAAGTCGCCGGCCAGCACCCACTCGTGAAACGGCTCGGTGACCACTGGGCAGGCGTCGTCGAACCCGGTGCGCGCCGCGACCAGCGCGCGGTCGGCCGCGGTGGCGCGCGGGGTGATCCGGTCCACCATGGTGGACACGTACCGTGCCGCGCCGGACACGGCCGCCGCCGCGTCCGGCGACACCGCGGCCGCGAACTCGCGCATCACCCGCGCCACCGCCGCGCCGTTGTCCGGCAGGTTGTCGCACGGCACGATCGCGACCGCACCCGCCCCGGCGTCCGCGCGGGCCAGCAGGCCTGCGACCAGTCGGGCCGGCGCGGTCGTCACCGCCGCTCGCCGATCCCGTTGCAGCGCCGCCACATCCGCCCGTACCGCCGGATGGCCCAGATCCAGGGAGCCGTCGCGGCGGCGGTGGTACCCCGCCTCGGTGACGGTCATGCTGATCACCGCCACCTCCGGGTGTGCGCAGTGGCCCAGCCAAGCCTCGTACTCGCGGGCGGCATGCACCGCCGACAGCGACCCGACCACAGCCAGCTCGTCGGCCACCGGGCCGCGGACGATCAGCGTGTACAGCCCGTCCTGCGCCCGCAGGGCGTCGGCCAGGTCGGGCCGCCGGCCGGTGAACGCGGCGATGCCCCAGCCGGCCCCGTCACCGGCCCGCTCGGTGTACCAGGCGGGGTGGGCGCGGAAGAAGTTGCCCAGCCCCAGGTGCAGCATCCGCACCGCGGCCGGCGGTCCGAGTCCGCGGGCGTCCCTGGTGATCCGGCGGAGGGTCATCGGGCGTTCACCCGGTCGACGCTATCCCCCGGGCGAGCCCGGGGGGAGGGAGCGCTCCCCTACCGTGGAGTGGGTGATCGTTACCCAGCGGATCCTGAACCGCACCCTGCTGGCCCGCCAGCACCTGTTGGCCCGGGTGGTCAGGGATCCGCTGGACATGACCGAGCACCTGCTCGGGTTGCAGGCGCAGGCGACCCTGCCGCCGTACCTGTCGTTGCACGCCCGGATCACCGGTTTCGACCCGGCGGAGTTCTCCCGCGCCATCGCCGAGCGACGGATCGTGCGGTTGCTGCTGATGCGCGGCACCGTGCACGCCGTCACCCCGGCCGACGCCGCCACGCTGCGACCGTTCGTGCAGCCGATGCTGGACAAGCTGACCCGCAGCAGCGCGGTCAGCCGGCACGCCGCGGGGGTGTCGCGCGGTGACCTGCTGGCGGCCGGCCGGGCGCTGTTCGCCGACGGCCCGCTCGGGCCCACGGAGGTGGGTGCGCGGCTCGCGGAACGCTTCCCCGGCGTGCCGGGCAGCGCGCTGGCCGACACGCTGCGCCTGTCCATGCCGCTGGTGCAACTGCCGCCACGCGGGCTGTGGCAGCAAGGCGGGGCGGTGGTCTACGACACGCTGTCGAACTGGATCGGCCCGGTACCGGAACCGGCCTCGGCGACCGACGTGGTGCGCCGGTACCTCAGGGCGTTCGGCCCGGCCACCGCCGCCGACATCTCCGCCTGGTCGCGGATCACCGGGGCAGCGGGCATTCTCACCGGCCTGGGCGACGAGCTTGTCCGCTACCGCACCGACACCGGCGGCACCGTGGTCGATCTCGCCGGACTGTCACTGGCCGATCGGGATACCCCCGCGCCGGTGCGGCTGCTGGGCCAGTACGACAACGTGTGGCTCTCCCATGCCGGCCGCGACCGGGTGACGCCGGCGGACGCACGCAAGCGGTGGATGGGCGCCAACGGCGGGGTGGCCAACACGGTCTTCGTGGACGGCACGTTGGGCGGCCTGTGGCGCCGCACCGCGTCCGGGGCGGTGGATCTCGAGATGTTCGCCCGGCCGACCCGCGCGCAGCAGCGCGAACTGGATGCCGAGGTCGCCGCGATCGGCGACTTGCTGATCTAGAAACCTTCCGCTGAAGCACCCGCTCTGGCACAGTTGGCTGCAGGCGTGTGCGGCCATGGGATGGGAGTCACCGTGCAGGA
>DASSTH010000635.1:0-7525 GCA_035708025.1 Nakamurella sp.
GTTGTGAGTCCCCCGCAGCGTGATGGCGCTGCGTGGGACTCACAACCCCGAGCGTTGACAGCCAGGAGGGCCAGTTAGCCGGTGGCGAGCTGGTAGCCGGCCTCGTCGACCGCGGCGGCGACCGCGGTTCGGTCGAGTTCCGCGTCGCTGGTGACGTGCACCGCGGACGTGCCGCCGGCCACCAGGTCGACGGTGACGGCGGTGACGCCCGGCAGTGCGGACAGCTCCTCGGTGACGGAGTTGACGCAGTGACCGCAGGTCATGCCGGTGACGGGGTAGCTGACGGTGGTGCTCATGGGGTGATCGGTTCCTTCGGGGAGTGGACGATGGTCCGGGACGGGGGTGGATCGGGTCGAGGCGGCCGCTGCCGGCCGGCACACGGTTCCGGGCTAGCTGCGCACCAGGCGGGCGATGGCGTCGGAGGCCTCCTTGACCTTGCGCTCGGCCTCCTCGCCGCCGTGTTCGGCGGCGTGCAGCACGCAGTGCCCTAGGTGCTCGTCCAGCAGTTCCAGGGAGAACGCCTGCAGCGCCTTGGTGGCCGCCGATACCTGGGTCAGGATGTCGATGCAGTACTTGTCCTCCTCGACCATCCGCTGCAGGCCCCGAACCTGCCCTTCGATGCGGCGCAGCCGCTTGAGGTGCGCGTCCTTGCGAGCGGTATAGCCGTGCACCACGACGTCGGGTGCGCTGGCGGCGGTGGGCTCCACGGTGACGTCCTCCTGGCATACCGGGCCGGGGTATCGGCCCTCGTCGCCGACCAGACCCCTCCGGGGTATCAGGGTGCAAACCGCGGGTGCGGCCGGTCAGCCTCCCGTGGCCGGGTCGCCGGCCGCCAGCCCGGCCAGCAGCCACTGCGAGTGCTCGGCGGACAGCAGCCCGGGCCCGCCGCCGGTGTGCAGGAACACCACGCTGCCGTCGGCGGGCAGCGAGCCCTCCCGGCAGGCGGCGATCAGCCCCGCCATGACCTTCCCGGTGTACACCGGATCGAGTACCAGGCCCTCGGTGCGGGCGGCGAGGGCGATCGCCTCCAGGGTGGGCCCGTCGTGGACGGCGCTGCCGAGCCGTTCGTCGATGAGTGGACGACCGCCCGGGGCCGGCCGGCCGGCCAGCGCCGCGGTGGCCGCCGCCAGATGCTCGATCTTCTCCGCCAGGTGCAGCCGCTCGCCGATCCGGATGCCGCGCACCAGGTGATGGTCGCCGAGACCGGCGGACAGGCCGGCATGGGTGCCGCCGCTGCCACTGGGCGCGAAGACGCCGGCCAGGTCGGGAACCTGGTCGAGCAGCTCCAGGGCGCAGCGGAGGTAGCCCAGCGCGCCCAGCGGCACCGAGCCGCCTACCACCACCGGATAGGCCGGGGTGCCCTGGGCGGTGATCCGGTCGGCCTCCTCGCGGATCTGCGCCTCCAGGTAGTCCGGATTGGTGGGATCGCCGGCCCGGATCCAGCGGATGCTGGCGCCGAACAGGCTGTCCAGCACCAGGTTCCCGCTGAAGACCGCCGGCACCGGACCGTCGAACAGCAGCGTGCAGCCCATGCCCAGCTTGGCCGCGGCGGCGGCCGTCTGCCGCCCGTGGTTGCTCTGCGCCAGCCCGGCGGTGACCAGGTGGCGCGCGCCGGCCAGCACCGCCTCGGCGCACAGGTACTCCAGCTTGCGGACCTTGTTGCCGCCCAGCGCCAGTCCGGTGGCGTCGTCCCGCTTGACGAACAGCCGGCCGGGCGGCAGGCCCAGCGCTCGCGCCAGCCGGTCCAGCGGCTCCACCGGGGTGGGCAGGTGCGCCAGGGCCACCCTCGGGTGGCCGAAGTCGCGGGCGTCCGGCGGGGCCAGCAGTGGGTGATCGGCGAGCGTCACTGGTGCCGTCCGGAATGCGGTCCTGACATCCGACGGGGTTCAGTCACCGGTGGATCCGGCGCCCAGTGTGACGGCCGGCCGCGGGTGGTCGCCGGGCGCTCCGAGCAGCGCGATCAGCCCGTCCGGCAGCGTGCGCCGCCAGTTGAACAGGTCGTGCCCACCCGGCTGCTCGCGATAACCCACCACCCGGTAGCCGTTGCGCAGCAACGCATCGCGGAACGCCCGGTTCGCCGACAGCTGGCTGACGCCGTCGGCGAACGGGATCGGCGTGTCCTCCAAGAGTCCGACATCCAGCCAGAACCTGGCGGCATTCGCGGGGGCCGGCCCGAGTTGCCGGGTCAGCCATTCCGGCGCGTCGTCCCGGCCCTGGGTGTCGTCCGAGGGGTCGGCGGTCGGCGGGCGGATCCCCCACCACAGGGACGCGGACATGGACAGCGCCGCTCCGAAGGCGTCCGGCCGGGTCAGGGCGGCGAAGTCCGCGGCCAGCCCGCCGTAGCTGAATCCGCCGATCACCACGCCGGCCGGATCCTGCGTGATCGGCAGTTCGGCGCGCAGTTCGGGCAGCAATTCGTCGGCCAGGAAGGTGGCGAACTCGGGGCGGCACGGATACTCCTGCATCCGGGACATCTCCGAGGCGTTGTGCACCAACACCCCGACGAACGGCGCGGTCGCCCCGGACGCGATCAGGTTGGCGAAGATCCGCTCGACTCGGGCCCGCCGGCCGTGCATGGCCTCACCGTCCAGCAGCACCACCACCGGCGTCGGTGCGTCCGGAGCGGCCCGCGCGCCCGGCGGGGTCCACACCGCTACGGTCCTGGTGTTGCCCAGCACCGCGGAGGACAGCCGCCGATGGCGCAGGGTGCCGGCCGGCGCCGCCGGGTCGTGCCACGGATACGGCGCGGCGCCGGGCAGCGTGAGCGCCGACTCCCACGGCGTGGCACCGGATTCCAGCACTTCTTCGACGAGCGTGACCGGCATCCGCTGCTCGCGCACCGCGATCTCGGCGGGCTCCTCGAACGGGTAGCTGTCCGGGTTGAACGGATCGGCATATCCGGCCCGCTGCATCTCGGCCACCAGCCGTTGCATCACCTCCGGATCGTGCACCGGCCCGTCGTCCGCCGACGGCATCGGCACCCGGTGGCGCTGCAACTGGTAGCCGACCGACACGTCGTCCGCGGCAACCACGTCCGCCCACCACACGTCGGTGGTCCCGGCTACCTGCGCCATCGGAACCGACGGTTCCAGGCCGTCGAACAGCGCGCAGCGCACGGCAGGAGGCTCGGTCGGGCCGACGGCGACGAAGGTGACTCGCACCCGCCCGGGCGGTTCCGCCTCCAGCAGAGGTCCTTTCGCCGCGTGCAGGGCGGCCAGCAGGTCCGCGCGGGCGCCCTCGGGGTCGGCGGCGACCCGGTCGGCGAATCGCCGCAGTGTGCTGTCGGCGATGCTGTCGGTCATGCCGTCGGCGGTTCTGTCGGCGATGCCGTCGGCGATGCCGTCGGTGATGCCGTCAGCACCCAGCTGCTCGGGCGTCGACATGCTCAGCCGTAACCCGGCTCGCTGGCCAGCGACGCCATGGTGATCACCACGTGGTAGCAGTGATACAGCTCGGCGATGGTGCCGAAGGTGAACGCCACCGAGCGGTCGTCGACCCGGTCAACGCCGGGCACCAGCGCGGCGGCCATCGCGCTGTTGCTCACCCCGAAGGTGGCGACGCATTCGAAGGGGGGCTCCGGCAGCGGCGCGAGCGTGCAGGAGTCCACCGACGCGGCGGCCGCCTCACGCAACAGCCCGGAGGTGGTCTCCGGGGACAGGCAGCGTGCGGTGTACCGGTCGACCGCGAACTTCACCGGCACCTGCCGGGAATGCGGGGCGTAGCCGGCGGCGTCGTGGCAGGTGATGTCGTCCCCGGACACCAGGGCCAGCTTGGCGCCGTACTCGGATGCCAGCAGCGCGTTCAGGTATCCCTCGCTCATCACCCGGCCGTTCAGCGTGACCCCGGTCAGCGGGGAAGCCATGAAGGTGTGGCTGAGGATGCCCTCGGTGCCGGCCGCGCCGTGGTAGCCGACGAAGGCCACCAGGTCGGGCCGGTCCTGGATGCCCTCCAGCATCGCGAACACCCGGTTCTTCCCGCTGATCATGCTGATCCTCGGGTCCAGCTGCTCGATCAGCAGGTGCCGCATGCCACCGTGCGCCTCCGTCACCACCACCTCGTCGACGCCGGCGTCGAAGAAGCCGAGCGCCACCGCATTCACGTCACCGGTGAACAGCGGCTGGAACCGGGCGTAGGCCGTCTTGCCGGGAATGCAGTCGTCGGGTGCGGTGACGCCGGTGGCGCCCTCCATGTCCGCGGAAATCAGTGCTCTCATCGCTGTCCTTCCTCGGTGGACTCGACGGCCGTGCGGCCGAACGAGAAGTGGCAGGCGCTGGTGTGCCGGGCGTCCGGCCCGTACAGCGCCGGATCGATCTGCGTGCAGACCTGTTGCGCCAGCGGGCATCGCGGAGCGAACCGGCACCCTCCGGAGCCGCCGGCCAGCTCGACGCCGCCGGGTTCGCCGCTGTCCGCCGGCTCGGCGAGCGGCCCGTCCAGCCGCGGGATGGAGGACAGCAGCAGCCGGGTGTAGGGGTGCTGCGGATCGGCGAACACCGTCTCGGTGGGGCCGAGCTCGACGATGCGGCCCAGGTACATCACCGCGACCCGCTCGCACACCTGGCGCACCACCGCCAGGTTGTGGCTGATGAACAGCACGGTCAGGCCGAGCCGGTCCTTCAGGTCGAGCAGCAGCGACAGCACCTGGGCCTGGATGGACACGTCCAGCGCGGAGGTGATCTCGTCGGCCACCAGCACCCGGGGCTCCAGGGCGAGCGCCCGCGCGATGCTGACCCGCTGCCGCTGCCCGCCGGACAGCAGGCCCGGATAGGTGTCCCGGAACCGTTCCGGCAGTCCCACCGCGGACAGCAGTTCCCCGGTGCGGCGCGGGATGTCCGCCGCAGGCACCATGCGGTGCACGCGCAGCAGCTCGGCCAGCACCTCACCGATCCGCAGTCGCGGGTTCAGCGAGGACATCGGGTCCTGGAACACCATCTGCACGCGGCGCCGCTCGTCGCGGCTGCGCCGGCGGCCCAGCACGTTCCCGTCCACGGCGACCTCGCCGCTGTCCGGCACGGTCTGCCCGACCAGGATCCGGCCCAGCGTGGTCTTGCCGCAGCCGGACTCGCCGACCAGGCCGAGGGCCTCGCCGCGGAACAGGTCAAGGTCGACGCCGTCCACCGCGGTCATCCGCCTGCCGCCGCGGCCGAACAGCGCGGCGCCCGGCAGCGGGAAGGTCATCCGCACGCCGCGCATCGACACCGCGGGCGCCCGGTCCGCCACACCGGCCGCGGTCGCCGAGCCGGGCCGGATTCCGGACGCCGTCACCGGGACACCTCGTGGGCCAGCGGATCCACCGGGCCGGCCGGTTCACCGCGTTGGGTCGGATCCGCCGGATCCGGCCGGCCGACAACCGGTTCGGCCGATTCGGCCGGCTCGGCGGACTCGGTCGGCTCGGCGGATTCGGTGACGGAGCCGTCGGTCACCGGCGCCGGATCGGGCAGCCCGGTGGCGCCGTGGATGCAGGCGCTGCGCCGCCCGGCACCGATGTCGGCCAGCTCGAACGGCAACGTCACGCAGCCGTCGACCCGGTACGGGCAGCGCGGATGGAACCGGCACCCGGTGGGCGGGCGGCGGGGGTCCGGTGGCTCACCGGGGATGGCCCGCGGTTCGCTCGGGGCGTCCACGTCCGGCAGCGAGCGCAGCAGGCTGGCGGTGTAGCCGTGCCGCGGGTCGGCGAAGGTCGCCGCCACCGGGCCGGTCTCGGCGATCCGGCCGGCGTACATCACCGCAACGTCCTGGCAGACCTGCCGGACCACGGCCAGGTCGTGGCTGACGAACACCATGGCGGCGCCGACGTCGGCGCAGATCTGGCGCAGCAGCCGCAGGATCTGCGCCTGGATGGTGACGTCCAGTGCGGTGGTGGGCTCGTCGCACAGCACGATCTCCGGCTCGGTGATCAGCGCCATGGCGATCATCACCCGCTGCCGCATGCCGCCGGACAGCTGGTGCGGGTAGCGGCCCATCACCCGCTCGGCGTCCGGCAGGCCGACCCGCTGCAGGTACTCCACCGCCCGCGCGTGCGCCGCCGACCTGGACAGCCGCAGGTGCAACCGGCAGCCCTCCACCAGCTGGCTGCCCACGTGCCGGATCGGGTTGAGCGCGGCCATCGGGTCCTGCGGCACCATCGCGATGCGCCGGCCGCGGACCCGGCCCAGGAAGCGCTCCGGCCGGCCCACCAGTTCGACGCCGCCCAGCCGCACCGATCCCGTCACCGACATCTTCGGCGGCACCAGGCCGACCAGGCCGCGCAGCGTCATGGTCTTGCCGGACCCGGACTCGCCCACCAGGCCGAGCGCCGATCCCTGCGCCAGGTCGAACCCGACGTCCTGCACCAGCGTCACCGGCCCGTCGGGGCCCGGGTAGCTGACCGACAGGTCGCGCACCGACAGCAGCGGCTGCGGACCGTTTCCGTCCGGACCGCCAGCGGCCGCGGGAGTGCCGGCGGATGGCCGACGTGTCGCCCCGGTCATCGGCGGCCCCCGCGCGCGGCCAGCGAGTCGGAGATCAGCGCCAGCCCGATGCCCAGCACGACGATCACCAGCCCGGGAGCCGTGGCCAGCAGCCAGTTGGTCAGCAGGAAGCCCTGCCCGTCGGCCACCATCACTCCCCATTCCGGTGTCGGTGCCTGGATTCCGATGCCCAGGTAGCCGAGGGCGGCGATGGCGCTGATGGCCAGCACGATGTCCGAGGCCCACAGCACGATCACCTGGGTGGTGACGTTGGGCAGCACATGCCGGGCCATCACCCGCAGGTTGCCCAGCGCACCGAGCCGCGCGGCCACCACGAAGTCCTGCTCCCGCACCACCATCACCTGGCCGCGGGTGAGCCGGGCGTAGCTGACCCATCCGGTCGCCGCGAACGCGACGATGATGCTCCAGGTGCTCTGGCCCAGGATGAACAGCAGCAGCACCAGCAGCGGGTAGCCCGGGATCGCCATCATCATGTCCACCAGCCGGGACAGCACCAGGTCCACCCAGCCGCGGAAGTACCCGGCGAGCAGTCCCAGGACGGTGCCCAGCAGCAGCGCCAGACCGGTCGCCGCGCCGCCCAGCAGCAGGTCGATCCGAGCGCCGTACAGCAGGCGGGACAACATGTCGCGGCCCAGGCCGTCGGTGCCCAGCAGATGCTCAGCGGACGGTGGGGCCAGCGAGTGCAGCACGTCCTGCGCCAGCGGGTCGTACGGCGCCAGCAGCGGGGCGAAGATCGCCACCAGCAGGTACACCGCGACGATGCCCAGCCCGATGCGCAGCGCCCACGGAGACCGGCGGGCCCGTGCCAGGAAGCGGATCCGGCGCGCGGGGACCGCGGACGGCTCCAGCACCGTCTGCGCCGTCACCGTGCCCACCATCCGTTCCGCGCTGCGCGGGTCTGCCTCGCTCCGGCTTCGCTCACTGTGCCCGACCGTTCGCTCCGCGCTCCGCTCGCCGGCCCTGCTGCTCCGCAGCGACGGGCCCGCCTCGCTCCGGCTTCGCTCACTTGAGTCCCACCCTCGGGTCCAGCATCGAGTACAGGACGTCGATGACGATGT
>DASSTH010000636.1:0-6189 GCA_035708025.1 Nakamurella sp.
GAATGCCGGCCGACGGGTTGTACACCTGGGCCCAGAGCAGGCCGATCACGATCGCCGGGATGGTGTAGGGGAAGAACGAGACCACCCGGTACACGGCGGAGCCCCGGATGCCGCGGATCTGCCCGCGGGAGGGCCCGCCGACCGTCACCATGCTGGCCACCGCCAGCGCCAGGACGATCGTCACCAGCGGCACGACGATGCCCAGCTCGATGTTGTTCAGCACCGCCCGCCGGAAGGTGTCGTCGCCGAACAGCCGGACGTAGTTGTCGAACCCGATGAAGTTCATGGTGGCCGAGAACCCGCCCCAGTCCGTCATCGAGTAGTAGATGGCCTGCACGAACGGCGAGACCACGAAGACCAGGAAGATCACCACCGGCACGCCGAGGAACACCACCATGAAGCTGACCCGGTCGAACGTCGTGTTGACCAGCGGCGCCAGTGCGCCGATCAGCCCGAGGACGCCCGCCAGCACGAACAGGTACCAGCCGAACCCGCCCGAGACGACCTTGTCGGCGAACGCCCCGGGACCCAGGATCAGCCACCAGGCGATGCACACCAGCGCGACGATGGCCGCGACCCGCGCGATGCGGGCCACGCCACGCTGCACGCCCGGCCGGACCAGCATCGCGACGCCGGCCAGCAGCAGCACGATGGCCGCCAGCACTCCGATGAGGATCGCGTAGGCGGCGCCCACCTCGGTGAAGCCGTGGTGCGCCACGCGGTAGTAGAAGCCCCACCCGGTGGTGCCGGAGAACCAGGGCAGGCCCAGCGAGGCCAGCCCGCCCAGTCCGGCCAGGATCAGCAGCGTCGACGACACGTCCAGGCGGGCACCCGCCGCACCCTGGGCCAGCGCGCCCAGCAGGCCCAGCAGGCCGGCGATCAGGAACAGGTACCAGCCGAAGCTCAGCGTGCTGCCCTGCGGCGGCGTTCCGGCCGCCAGCCACCAGGCGGCGCACACCAGTAGCACCACCGACGCCGCCAGGGCCAGGCCGGCCAGCGCCCGCACCGGCCCGACGCCCGCCGCGATGGCGATCGCGCTCGCCAGCACTACCAGCCCGGCGATGGCGGCCACCAGGATGGCGTATGCGGCGATCATCCCGCTCGTGGTGGGGTGCGCCACCTGGTAGTACTGCTGCCACCCGGTGACCGCCCGGTCACCGGCGGAGAACCACGGTGCGACCAGTTGCACCAGCGCCGCCGCCCCGCCGACCAGCATCAGCAGGCTCGGCAGGGTGAGCACCGCGCGCGCCAGCGCGACGCCGGCCAGTCCGAACAGCCCGGCCAGCAGGAAGAGGTACCAGCCGAGGGTGGCGTGCGCCGCCGGTGGTCCAGCCGCCACACCGAGGGTCCAGGCCGCGCACACGATCGCGACCACGGCGGCCACCGTCGCGGCCGCGAACGGCCATCGATGGTCCACGTGCGGCATCAGCAGCCGGATCGCCGCCACCAGCATGACCAGCCCGGCCAGCGCGCCGACCAGGATGGCGTAGGCGGCGATGATCTGCGCGGCGCCGTGGTGCGCGGTGTTGTAGTACTGGCCCCAGCCGGAGGTCGATCCGGCCGCCGTGGACGACCACGGCAGGACCAGTTGGACGATCCCGGCGACCCCGCCGATGAGCACCAGGATCCCGCCGGTGATCCCGCCCGGCGGCGCCGGGCTCGCGGCCGCAGGGGCCCCGGCGGACGCCGGCGAGCCGGCCGCAGTGGGCCGATGCTCGGTGATGGTGCTGAGCCGACTCATGCTGCGATCCTCATCGTGCAGGGCCGGGCCGGACGGCGGACAGCGCCGCTGGTGGCACTGCGGCCGTCCGACCCGGGCATGTCGTGCGAGTGATGCTAGGTCACTTGGTGACGGTGATCTTCTGCTTCGCGTTCTTGGCGGTGTCGTCGGTGATCTCCTGCAGCCGCTTGGTCAGCGCGGCCGCGTCCGCCTGACCGGACAGGAAGGAGTTCCAGATCACCAACTGGTCGGTGTTCATGCCGTAGAAGTCGACGAACTGGTAGTTGAACACGTTCTCACCGGCGGCATCCAGCATCTTCGCCTGCGACACCAGCGCCGTCGATCCGAAGCCGTCCGCCGGGATGGTGCCGGAGACGATCGTCGGGGCCAGCTTGGTCTTGACGAAGTTGGTGGCCGCGTCCTTGCTGAGCATGGCGCGCAGCAGTTCCTTGCCGCCCGCCGGGTTGGCCGCCTTGCTCGGCACGATGTACGGCTCGCCGGCCGCGCTGCGCAGCGACTCGTAGGGCATCTTCGGCGAGTCGGTGACGGTCAGCTCCGGCACGCCCATCATCTTGAAGCCCGACTTGGTGGCCTTCTTCATCTCGTTCTCGATCCACGAGCCCGAGGGGTACAGCAGCGCCTGCTCGTCGTTGCTCCACTTGGCCTGCGCCGCGGTGAACTGGGTGCCGGAGCCGCCCGGGACGAAGTAGCCCTGCTTGACGCATGTCTCCAGGGCGGTGAACACCTTCTGGATCGGGTCCTGCGACCAGCACTTCGGGTCCAGGTTCTCCAGCGCGAGGCGGACCTCGGCGCCGCCCTCCTTGATCGCCGAGTCGACGGCCAGCGTCTGGTAGTAGGTGGCCGCCTCCTTGCCGAACACCCACAGGTACTTGCCCTTGGCCTTGGCCTTGGCGCCCAGGTCGATGGCCTCGTCCCAGGTCTTCGGAGCGGTCCAGCCGTTCTCCTCGAACAGGCTGCTGGAGTACCAGATCGCGTACAGCGTCATCACGTAGTTGATGGCTGCGAACTTGTCACCGAAGGTGCCGGGCGCCTTGACACCGCCGTACAGCGTGTCGGCGATCTTCTTGCCCTCGTAGTTGTTCGCCTCGAACACGTCGTCCAGGGTCTCCAGCTGGTCCAGGATCGAGTTGAAGCCGATCGCGTCCGCGCCGGAGTTGTCGATCAGGTCCGGCGGGTTGCCGGCCACGAACTGCGGCTGCAGCTCGGTGGAGATCTTGGTGGACTGCTTGACGGTGATCTTCAGGCCGTCGTTCTGCTTCTCGGCGATGCCGGCCGCGAAGTCCACGTAGTCGGTGCCGTAGCCACCGTTGAAGATGACGGCGTTGACCGAGGAACCGGGCTTGAGGCCGAACGGGTTCGCCCCGCCGCCGCCCGCTCCGGAGGACGCGGCGGCGCCGCTGCTGGAGGCCCCGCCGGACGCGCTGGCGCCGGCGCTGCTGCTGGTGCCGCCGCCGGCACTACTCGTCGGGGAGCCGCCACCGGCGCTGCTGGTGGGGGATCCGCCGGGGGTGCTGGAGGTCGTGTTGCCCGCGCCGCCTCCGGCGCATGCCGCCAGGGCGCCGCCCAACGGGACCAGGGCCGCCGCAGCGGCCGCGCTGCGCAGCAGGGTCCGACGATTGATGGTGCCGTGTTCTTCGCTCATCGAGCTGGCCAACCTTTCTGGTGTGACGGTGTGGACGTTCCGCCCGACGGCCGGGGTGCCGGCCAGGTGCGGTGATGGTGGTCAGGCGCCGCGCTTGATGCGGTCGCCGTACCGGGCTTCCAGGGCGCTGTTGTGCTCATCTCCTCCCGGAATGTTCGCTGAGATGTAGATCGGAGGCGTGCCGTCGGTGGCGGCCAGCCGTTCGGCGACGCCGATGGTGAGCAGTTGGGCGATGAACGCCGCCGTGATCGAGGACACCGCCCCCACCTGCACCCCGGACTCCATCTCCAGGGTGGCGTCGCCGTAGGGCGCGCGGTTGTCGATCACCACGTCGGCGATCTCGGACAGTCGCTTGCCGGAGGGGTGCTTGGGCTGCACCGCCTTGGTGTGCTGCAGGCTGGTGACGGCGATCACCGGGTGCCCGTGCTGCTTGGCCAGCAGCGCCATGCCCACGATGGACCCGTTGACCCCGGAGTTGGAGGCGATCACGAACACGTCGGCCGGGTGGATGGGGTACAGCGAGAACAGCTCCTCCACCACCCCCGGGTCGCGCTCCATGCCCGATCCCGGCAGGTCGGCCGCGCTGCGGCTGCCGTACAGCACGGTGTCGCGCAGCGCGATGGCGTTGGACGGGATCAGCCCCCCGGCCCGGCCGGCGATCTCCATGGCGAAGGCCTGGGAATGGCCGGTGCCGAACGCCTGGATCACCCCGCCGGCGGCGATGGAGTCGGCCATCAGCCCGATCGCGGCGTCCAGTTCGCCGTTGCGGGCGGCATCGGCGATGTCCTGCAGCCGGCCGGAGACCTCGGCCAGGTAGGCCGTCACCTGATCAGTTCCGCGCCCCGTCACGAGTGCCCGTCACCGCCCCCATCGTCGTACGAGTCGTTGGTCGATCCGCGGTGCCGGATGTCCGACACCTCGCGCCGGTGCCCGGACACGGCCATGGCCGAGGCCGCCAGCAGGGTGGCGGCCATGCCGAAGTTGTGCTGGGCGATCAGCAGGTACAGCAGATCCAGCACGAACAACTGGGCGTGTTTGGCGGCCAGGTCGTCCGGCTGCAGGTAGCCGTCGGTCGCGTACGCCGTCAGGTGGACGTCGGCCATGGCGGCCAGCGGTGAGGTGGCGCTGCCGGTGACGGCCACCGTGAAGGCGCCCGAGGAGCGCGACTGGGACAGCATCTCGAGCGTCTCTTCGGTGCGTCCGGTGTTCGAGATGGCAAGCGCCACGCAGCCTTCGCGTTGCATCGCGGCGCTGGCCAGCCCGCTGTGCACCTCCCGCCAGGCGTGCACCTTCACGCCGATCCGGTACAGCCGGGCGGCCATCTCCTCGGCCATCACTCCGCTGCCGCCGATGCCGTAGATGTCAAGATGCTCGCAGGTGGCGATCATGCGGGCGACCGTCGTCACCTGGTCTAGGTCGACGCCGTCGGCGGTCGCCTTGAGCGACTTGGTCTGCGCCATCAGGAGCGTGCGCAGCACGTCACGGGGGGTGTCATGCGGACCGAAGGCCCGGCCGATGTCGGCCCGCCAGGACTCCTGGGCGTCCCCCCGGCCGATGTCCGAGGCCACCCCCACCCGGAACGGCAGGTAGCCGGAGTAGCCGATCAGCCGGCAGAACCGGGTGACGGTGGCCGGCGAGGTCCCGGCCTGGCGGGCCAGTTCGGTGATCGAGAGATGCAACGGCGCCGTGGGCCGTTCCAGCAGCAGGCCGGCGATCTTGGCCATGGCCGCGGGCATCTGCGGCATGCGGGCCTGGATACGCTCGCGTACCCGTACCGGGTGCGCCGACTCCTGGGTGGTCATCGTCACTGATGAAAATCCATCTCATCGAGGGGACTGCTGGATGAAAACAATTATCGGGAACGGTGTCGGTGTCAAGCCGCAAGCAGTCTCGAAGCGATAACGATGCTGCTCGCGGTTGACGCCGGCGGGACCTCCTCGCGCGCGGTCTTGGCCGACCCCACCGGCCGGTGCGTGGGGTACGGCAGGGCGGGCGGGGGAAACCCGGTGTCCTGGGGGCCGGAACTGGCGGCCGGCGCGATCGGTGCGGCGGTGGCCGGCGCGCTGGCCCAGGCGAGGGCGGCCGGTGCGGTGCCCGGCCCCGCCGAGGTGCTGGACCTGGGCACCGTCGTGCTGGCCATGGCGGGTGGCAGCGCCTGGCAGTCCACCGCACCGATCGAGACGGAACTGCGCGCCCGCGGGCTCACCGGGACGGTGACCATTGAGTCCGACCTGGTGGCGACGTTCTGCTCGGGCACCGCGGCGCGCGACGGCTACGCGTTGATCGCCGGCACCGGCGCGGCGGCCATCCGGGTGCGGGACGGCGCGATGGACCGCACCGCGGACGCCCTCGGCTGGCTGGTGGGGGATGCCGGATCGGGCTTCTGGATCGGCCGCCGGGTGGTCCGGGACGCGCTGGCGGCGCTGGACGGCCGCGGTCCCCGGACGTCGCTGACCGGCATGCTGCTGCAGGCCCTGGGCATCACCGCCGGCGACGGGCGCACGCATGGCCGGCCGGTGGCGCTGCAGCAGTGCATCGACCTGCTGTACCGGATGCGGCCGGTGGAACTGTCCCGGTTCGCGGCGCTCGCCTTCCGTGCCGCCGGGGTCGGCGGTGACGGTCAGGGTGGGAAAGGCCCGAGCGGCGGTGACGGCCAGGCCGGGGACGAGTCGGGCACCGGTGGCGGCCAGGGCGGGAAAGACCCGAGCGCCGGTGACGGGTCAAGCGGGGACGACCCGAGCGGCGGTGACGGCCAGGCCGGGGACGAGTCGGGCGCCGGTGACGCCGCGGCGGCCGAGGGGCCGGA
>DASSTH010000637.1:0-2337 GCA_035708025.1 Nakamurella sp.
CTGACCGGCCGGGGGCGGCGGATATCCGCCGGCGGGAGGCGCGTATCCACCCGGGGCGGGCTGACCTGCCGGCGGCTGACCGGCGGGCGGCCCGGCCTGCGGAGGCGGATATCCCTGACCGGGGGCGGGGGCTGGCGGCGGTGCTGGCTGTCCCGCGGGTGGCGGACCGCCGTGGGGGTTCTGCTCCGGTGGCGGATAGCCTCCGGCCGGTGGCTGTGACACGGATACCTCCTGTCAGCGTGCAGGCGCCTTGCTGCGCCCACGGCAAACGGGCGCCAACCCGTCGCAGCAGACCGTAACGCCTGACCGGGCGCAGTGGAAGGTGACACGCAAATCACCCTCACCCGATCGGCGGTGGCGCTGCCGAGTGTGGCGAGTGGTCCGAACGCCGACTGGGGATTCCGGATCCACCGTCGGCAGGAGCGCGATTGGGCGGGCCTGATACGCCCGGACCATCCGCCGCGTCAGGCGCGCTGCGCCCGGGAGGGCGCCCGGCCCCTATCCGCCGGCGAACGGGGGCAGCACGTCGATCTGATCGCCGTCCTGCAGCGGAGTTCCGTGGTCGTGCACGGCGGTGGCGTTGTGCAGGTAGCTGCAGCGCTGCAGCACCCGGGCGAGCGCCTCGCCGTGCCGCTGCTCGGCCGCCCCGATCACGTCCGCCACGGTGGCCGGCGCGGGCAGCTCCATGGGCTCCTCGTCCCGACCCGCGGCGGCCCGCGCGGCGGCGAAGTAGCGCACCGTCACCGACACGCTGGACGCCGTGGACCGCGTCACCGCCACACCGGAACCAGGCGTTGCCGATCCCGTCACGGCGGCATCAGCGCCGGCGCTACCGGGCAGGTCAGGCATGCACCCAGGGTAGCCGGGGCCCGGCCCATCGCTCCGTGCTACTCCTCGCCGGCGTAGGTGCCGAAGCTCCAGCGGTTGCCCTCCGGGTCGGTGACGGAGAAGCCGCGGGAGCCGTAGTCGGTGTCCTCCAGGTCGCGGATGATGTGCGCCCCCAGCTCGCGGGCCCGGGCATGGACCAGGTCCGGGTCGTCGACCACCACGTACACCGACCCGGAGCCGCGCGGTGAGGAGAAGGTGGCGTCCGCCTTGCCCGCCGAGGAGACCATCACCCGCCCGCCCTCGGGCCAGATCATCTCCGAGTGATGCACGGCGCCGTCATCGCCGGTCACCAGCACACCCTCGAGGAACCCCAGGCGCGCCAGCCAGCGGCGGGCGGCGTGCGGGTCGTCGTAGGTCAGGCCGGGCCAGATGTTGTGGTCGGCACGCTGCGTGGCAGGGGGCATGGGCTTCGATGCTGTCTGCTCGGTCATGCCGTCGATGCTGCCGGTGCGCGCCCGGTGGTGTCTTGAACATTTGCGAGCGCGTCCTGATGCGGCCAGCGGGATGGGGTGGTGCCGGCCATCCGGCGCCACTCCCGGGTGAGGTGCGCCTGGTCGGCGTACCCGCAGCGGGCTGCCGCGTCGCCCGGCGGTGCGCCGCGGCCGATCATCCGGACCGACCGGGAGAACCTCAACAGGCGGGCGACCGTCTTGGGCGTGGCGCCCACCGCCGCGGTGAACTGGTCGGCCAGATGCCGGGTGGACCAGCCCACCTCGGATGCCACGTCACCGATCCTGGCGGTGCCGCCGGTCCGGGCCAGCATCGCCCAGGCGTGCGCCACCTCCGGGCGAGGCAGGGCCGGCCGGTGCCCGCGCAGCCGCAGCGAGAGGTAGCGCTCCAGCAGGGCGAGCCGGTGCGGCCAGTCCGGCGCGCACGCCAGCTGGTCGAGTAACTGGTCGGCCTGCCGGTCACCCAGCACGCTGTCCAACCCGACCGCGGTGTGCGCCAGGTCGGCGGCCGGCACCCCGAACAGGGTTCGCACGCCCAGCGGAGCCAGGTCGAGTTGCAGCCCGCGCTGGGTGCCGTCGTGGTGGATCGCCGCCGGTCCGTCGTGCAGGCCGGAGACGCACGAGGTCATGGCGCGCCGCCCGATGGCCGGCATGGCCAGATCCAGCGGCGCGCCCAGCGGGATCACCAGGGTCACTGTCGCCGACGGCATCCCGATGTGCACCCCCGGCGGCATGCCGGCGATGTCGTAATGGCGCATCGAGCGCACGAGCGGCCACAGCGCCGTGGGGCGGATCGCACCCATGACGCCCAGGGTAGGGCCCGGCCGGGCCCCCGCGGGGACGTGCGCCTGGCGCGGACACGAGTGACGCGAGGATCAACTTTCCGCCGATCCGGGCAAAACCGGCGGGAAATCGGGAAGTTGATCCTCGCGGCGGGAAGTTGATCCTCGCGGGTGCGGGGGTCGTCCCTCGCGGGTGCGGGGGGTGGTCCTTCGCGGGT